>DATIQP010000513.1:0-18435 GCA_035470765.1 Polyangiaceae bacterium
CGCACGCTCTTCAGGCCGCGGCTGCGGAGCAAACCGGCGGCACTCTCGGAGCGCCCACCCCCTTTGCCGCAGACCGTGACGATGACCGCGTCGCGCGGGAGCGTGCCGACCTCGGCTTCGAGCGTCGGCAGCGGGACGTTCTTGGCGCCCGGCACGTGGCCTGCGGCGAATTCCTCGGGGGAGCGCACGTCCACGACGTAGAGCGCCTCGTCCTTGGCGAGCCGCCTGACGAGCTCGTCCACGGTGATGCAGCGCGCTCGCAGCGTCTCGCGCATGCGGACCGCCGTGACGAGCCCCGAGCCGGCGGTGAGCAGCGCGATGGCCCAGACGGCGGCGCGGAGGCCGAGCGCGTCCGCGACGACGCCCGCGAGGAGAGCGCCCAGCGCGTATCCGAGATCGCGCCAGAGCCGGTAGACGCCCACCGCGGATGCGCGCCACGTCGGGTGGGCGACGTCGCCGATGGCGGCGAGCAGCGTGGGGTACACCATCGCGGTGCCGAGGCCGAGCAGTACGCCGCCGACCGCGAAAGCCCAGAACGCCGACGAGAGCGCGGTGATCGCGATGCCGATCGCCTGCACCCACATTCCGGAGGCGATGAGCCACTTGCGCCCGACCTTGTCGGAGGCGGCGCCGGTGAAGAGCTGGCCCACGCCCCAGACGCCGGGATAGATCGCGGCGAGCCAGCCGATCTGCGAGAGGCTCATGCCCGAGGCGGCGAAGAGGAGCGGAAAGAGGCCCCACGCCATGCCGTCGTTCAGGTTGTTGACGAGGCCCGCCTGGCTCACGCTCGACAGGTCCTTGTCGAGCACCGAGGTGAGCGCGAAGACTCGGCGCTGCGACGGGACGCCGCCGGGCGGCAGCTCGAGACCGAGCATCGCTTCGTGCTGGACGTGATGCCTCGTCTCGCGGACGAGGGCGGCGGAGAGCAGGAGGCCGATCGCAGCGAAGCCGACGCCCAGATAGAACGGCTGCGGGCGGAGGCCGAACGTCGACGCGACGTAGCCCGTGGCGAGCGCGGAGGCGGCGACGGCGAAGTACCCCGCGAACTCGTTGAGGCCCATGGCGAGCCCTCGTTTTTGCGGGCCCGCGAGATCGATCTTCATGATGACCGTCGTGGACCAGGTGAGCCCCTGGCTGATGCCGAGCAGCACGTTCGCGCCGAGCACCCACGACCAGGAGGGTGCCCACATCAACAGGAAGGGCACGGGCGTCGCGACGAGCCAGCCGGCGACGAGGATGGTCTTGCGGCCGTAGCGATCGGACAGCCGCCCCGCGGCGTAGTTCGTGAGCGCCTTCACGACGCCGAAGACGACGATGAACGAGAGAATGCCGACGCGCGCCGCGAGGTGGAACTCGTTCTCGGCCAGCGCCGGAAGGACGCTCCGCTCCATGCCGACCATCGCGCCGACGAAGGCGTTGACGACGACGAGCAGCGTGAACTGCGCGAGGTTGCGCCGGATGCCGAGCTCGATCGCGCGCACGCTCACCTCACCTCGAGGGCGGCGGTCAGGACTTGCTGAACAGGCGCTCGAGCAGCGAACGCTCGGGCTCGGCCTGGGCCGCTCCCGCCTCGCGGCAACGGCAGCGCTCGCCCTTGGGCACGTTCCCGAGGACCTGCTCGACGTGCCGGCCGCAGCCGACGTAGGAGGGTTTACCGCAATCCGAACAGCTCACGCGTGTGCACATATCCGACAGCTCCTTGCGGCGAACGCGCCGCTCGGGATGGGAGACTCCGCGCCGCCAAAGGATTCAAGCCACCGCGGGCGAACCCATTCGCGGGCCCCGCGGCTCCCATCCACGTGACGCCGAGAGGCGGCGTCCTGGAGGAAGCATGCAAGTCGAGCCGTTCTTCGACCCCGAGACGTCCACGCTCACGTACCTCGTCTACGATCCCGAGACCCGCGACGCGATCGTGATCGATCCAGTCCTCGACTACGATCAGGGCGGCGCGCAGACGTCGACCGCCTCGGTGGAGAAGCTCGCCGCGGTCGTGACCGAGCAGCGCCTCCAGCTTCACTACCTGCTCGAGACTCACGCCCACGCGGACCACCTCTCCGGCTCGCAATACCTCCGGCGTCGTTTCGGGGCGAAGGTCGCCATCGGCGAGCGCATCCGCGACGTGCAGGAGACGTTCAAAGGCCTCTTCGATCTCCCTCCGCAGTTCGCGGCCGACGGCCGGCAGTTCGACCAGCTCCTCGCCGACGGCGAGGTGCTCGCCGCCGGCTCGCTGCGCGTGCGGGTCATCGCCACGCCGGGCCACACGCCCGCCTGCGTGACCTACGAAATCGAGGACGCGCTCTTCACGGGCGACGCCGTCTTCATCGAGGACTCGGGCACCGGCCGCTGCGACTTCCCGAAGGGCAGCGCCGACGATCTTTACACCTCGGTCCACGACAAGCTCTACGCGTTCCCCGACGAGACGCGCATCTTCGTCGGGCACGACTACCAGCCCAACGGGCGTCCGCTCCGCTACGTGACGACCGTGGGTGCGTCGAAGCGCGAGAACACGATGTTGAAGGAGAGCACGAGCCGAGCGGACTTCGTGCGAGCCCGCACGTCGCGCGACGCCACGCTCAAGGCGCCACGGCTGCTGCTGCCGAGCGTGCAGGTCAACATCGACGCGGGCCGGCTGCCCGAGACGCACGCGAACGGCCAGCGCTACCTGTCGATCCCCCTCAACGTCTTCCGCCCCGCCGACGAGGTCGGCGCTCCCGTCCCGCGGTGAGAGGCCCACCGACCCTCACCGCATGAGGGCGGCCATCGGCTCGAACGTCGTCGAGGCGCCCCACCGCGTCTGACGTATGCTGGGCTCGTGGATGCAAGGCGCGTTGACGACGTCCTCGTGGCGGCTGCGCTGGGGGCGTGCGCCGTGTTGTCGGCCGTCTTCCGGTATTTGCCGATGGACGACCTGCCGCAGCACTACGCGATGGTGTCGATCCTGGTGCACCGCGGCGATCCCGCGTGGGGGTTCGCGCAGCGCTACACGACCGACTTCTTGGGTCGCCCCTACGCGACCGTGTACTGGCTCGGCGCCGCTCTGGCGTACGTCATGCCGCTCGGCGCCGCGATGCGCATCGTCGTCGCCACGTGCACGGTCGCGCCCCTGGCGGGAGCCTACGCGCTGCTGGCGGCGACGAAGCGACCCCGCGCATGGGTGCTTGCTGCCGTGCCGTTCGCCTTCGGTCGGCTGTGGCACTGGGGCTTTCTGAACTTCCTGCTCGGCACGGGGATGTTCCTGGCCGGCCTCGGGCTCGTGATCGTGGCCGCCGAGCGGCCCGGGCGCAGGGTGCCGGCAGCGCTGGGAGTGCTCGGCGTCGTGCTGCTGTTCACGCATTTCCACGGCCTCGCGATGCTGCTCTTGTTCGCTCCGGTGTTCGTGTGGGCCTGGGCCGACGCTCGCGAGGGCCGCAAGCCCTACGTCCGCGCGCTCGGCCCGCTCGTGCCTTCGGCGCTCGCCGCGGTCGCGTTCGTCCTCGTGACGTGGGCGCAGGCGCAGGGTCGGTGGATGCGCCTGAACCCGGACCTCGGAGAGCGCGTGCAACGCTTGCCGGAATTCCTCGCGGCGGGCCTGCCCGATCCATGGCCGGAGGTGTGGCTCGTCGCCTTTGGCGTCGTGGCTCTCGCGGGTGTCCTGCTCGGCGGCGCGTGGCCGCACCCGAGGCGCGCGCTCATCGCGCTCGGGATCGCGTTCGCGGCGCAGATCGCGATGTACCTCGTCTTGCCGCTGAACACGAACACGGCCACGTTCGTGTCCGGTCGTCACGCGCTGCTCGTCGTCCTGCTCGCGCTTCCGCTCCTGCCGGAGCTCGACGGAGCGCGCGGTCACGTGGTGCGCGCGCTCGGCGCGTCGGTGGCGCTCGCGGCTCTCTTCGTGACCGGCCGGCACCTGGCCTGCTTCGACCGCGAGGCGCACGAGTTCGACCCGATCCTGGCCGCGATGCAGCCGGCGCGACGCGTGGCCCCGCTCATCTTCGATCGCACGGGCGCGTGCGTGAACCCGAGGACGTTTCCGTACCTGCACTTCGCCGCGTACTACCAGGCGGCCAAGGGTGGCGACCTGTCGCGATCGTTCGCGGTCGTCTGGAACGTGCCGATCCGCTATCGCGGCGACTACCGGCGCTACGCCCTCCCCGAGGAGGTCGAGTGGCAGCCGTGGCAGTTCTCCGCGGAGGACGCGCGCCACTTCGATTACGTGATCGTGCGGGGGCCTCGCAAGACGCCGTCGCAGCTGGGACTGCGGGAGGTCGCCTCGAGCGGCGCCTGGACGCTGTTCGAGAACCCGGACGCGCTGCCCGCCGAGCTGCCGCCGCCTTGAGCTAGGGTGCGTCCACGCGCCGATAGACGAGAAAGTGACCGATCGGCGCCTCGGCCGAGTATCGCTGCTCGAGGAACAGGCGGAGATCGCGGAAGCGCGTCATGGACGAGTACGAATCCTCCGGTTCGAAGCCGTTGGCATCGCCGCGCCCGACGACCACGTACGCCGGCGGATCGGCCCGCAGTCCGTCCATGAAGCGCGCCCGCCGCTGGTCGAGGCCGGGCCACATGCGCGACAGCGGCGCGTCGGTCATGAGGATCTTGTGGAACGGGAGCCGCGTGACCGGGTGGCGATCGGCGAGCGCGTACATGCCGGGCGACAGCCCCCAGACGAGCATGCCGTCGGTGGGCGCCGTGTGGTCGTGCAGCCAGCGCGCGGCCTGCTCTTCGTCGGCCATCGAGAAGCTCCCCGGCTGGATGGCGTGCAAGTAGGCCTCGCGCGGGAGCCGTCCCGTGAGGCACGCCGCGTCCGGCGCGTACGCGTCCCACCACGCGACGCCGTCGCGCACGGCGAAGATCGCGAGCGCGGCGAGGCCGGCGACCGCGAGGGTGCGCGCCTTTTCGTCACGCGCCCAGCGCACGAGGGCGAGGATCCCGTGCCCGCCGGCCATGGCGAGCGCGGGCATGGCGAGCAGGTAGTGGTAGCCGGCGAGCTGGCGCTGCAGCACGATCGCCGCCATCGTCGCGACGATCCACGAGCCGAGCCAGTGCGCCTCGCGAGCACGCGCGCGCACGAGCTGCCACATGCCGATTGCTGCGGCCACCAGCAAGAACGTGGCCTCGAGGAGCATCTTGCTCCCGAACTGCGAGAGCACCGACCCCCACGGCGGCGAGATGAACACGGCGTTGTAGCGGTGATAGACGAACACGCCTTCGACGAAGCTCGACGTGGCGTGATGCGCCGCGAACCAGCCGAACGCGAGCGCCCACGGGATCAGCAGGCCGAGCACCATGCGAAGCAGGCGCTCGAGCGCGTGCCGCGTCGGCAGGCAGGCGAGCCACGTCACCGCCCAGGACGCCGCGATGGCCATCGACGGGATCTTGACCAGACCGCAGACGCCCACCAGCACCCCCGACCAGAAGGCCAGCGGCGCCCTGTCCAGGGCACGCCAGGCGAGCCACGCCGAGCCCAGCATCGGCAGCGTGAGCACTTCTTCGGCCTGGGCGCGCGACCAGAAGCCTCCCCACGCGGGGGACCAGAGCCCCGCGAAGAGCAGCGCCGCCGCCGCGAGGCCGATCGCGCGCCCGCCGGTGCGGGCTCCGAGCGCGTAGGCCACGACGAGCGTGCCGCCGAGCCAGAGCCCCTCCCACCACCAGGCCGCGCGCACCACGTCGCCCGGGAAGATGGCGGAGCACGCCCACCAGTAGAGAAAGAGGGGCGGCTTGCTGTCGTAGAGGTCGCGGTAGGGCAACCACCCGCGCGGTACCCAGCGGGCGAAGCACGCGAACAGCCCCTGGTCGACTCCGAGCGGCTCGGGCAGGCGAATGACGTGCACCGTGACGACCAGCGCCGCGAAGAGCGCGACCGCTGCCGCGAATGCACGTTGGGATCGGCGTGCGTTCACCGCCGGATCGTACCAGAGCAGGTGCGCTTGCGGCGCAGCGCATGTGTCGCTTGCGCCGTAGCTAGCAGTCGATCAATATGCCGGCCCACATGAACACCAAGCGCACCGTGGCAGTCGTCGTCGTCGTGGCTGCGGCGCTTGCGATCGTGGTCTGGCAGCGAAAGCGTGCGACCCGCGCCAGCGGGGAGGTCGCCAACAAGGCCCTCGACTACCGCCTCTCGCCGGTGCTCTCGGCTTATCAGGCCCCCGAGGGCAGCACCCCCTGCGAGACCGCCTACAACGCCTGTGCTGCGCTCGACCGCGGGGCCAAGGAACGCGGCGGGCCCACTCCGTGGACCGCGCTGCCCGATCGCGCCACGTTCCTCACGCGATGCGCCGCGCTGCCCGCCCAGGAGCAGCAGTGCCTTCAGCCCCGCTATGCGGCCGAGCACCACGACCCTTGCGAAGCGGCCGTCCGCCGCGTTCGCAAGACCAACGCCGTCTTCGAGAGCAACCCGTCCGTACCGCTCGACTGAATGCTCGAGCGGTACCGGACGGCCGCTCGACTCACGGGCAGCTCGGGTTCGACCAGTCGCCGCTGCAGCTGCCGTACGTGCCGCAGCTGCACTCGAAGTTGTGACCGCTGGAGTCGTTCCAGTGGAAGGTCGAGTTGTTGCCGTTCGCGGTGCTCGTCGAGCTGTTCTTGATCTGCCAGAGCTCGTAGGCCGAGTCGTCGTTGCACTCGTGGCCGGGCGGGGTGTCCCAGTTGTAACCGGTCGCGCAGGCGCCGTTGTAGCCCGTCCCCGAGTTGTCCTGGTTCGGGCTCTGAATGGTGAGCGTGTCGACCTCGTTGTTGTAGACCCAGTTGTCGGCGCCCGTCGAACACTTGTAGCTCATGCCGCTGTCCCAGGAGCAGCGGCCGTGGTTGCACGCGTCCACCTCGAGGTTCCAGTTGCACGGATTCGCCGAGTCACCGGTCCACGCGCAGTTCCACATCGCGACCGTGCCGTGGTGTGCGATGCAGAACCAGTCGACGCAGCCGCCGTACTCGTCGCCATCGAACCAGTTGTAGTTGCCGTTGGTCGAAAGGGCCTTCTCGGCCAACATCGGGGCGGCCGTCTTGGCACGGGCCATCAGGGTGGGCATCTCCGACGGGACCTGGTGCGCGAACCCGCTCGTGTTGAGGATGCTCTCCGAGAACTCGGCGCCCAGGTTGGCCGCAGCGAGGGCGTTGGCTCCGTCGCGCGCCAGCTGGAAGTGCTGGGTGATCTCGGTCGCGCTGATCTTGCCGAGCGGCATCGTCGCCGACTTGGTGTTCGCCCACGACGGGTCGATCAAGCTGTCGCCGCCGCGCTGGATGCGGAAGGTGTTTCCGAACTCGTCGACGAAGCGGACGTCGACCTCGTGCGGCGGGTCGTTCGGGAACGCATCGCGGTAGACCTGGGGCTTGAGCGCGCCGACGCGCGTCTGGAGGTAGACCACGTGGCCGTTCAACTTGTAGGCGGCGTTGATACCCCAGTCCGCCCGCGCGTCGAGGACCGTGAGGCCGTCCGCCAGCTGCGCCGTCGGGTCCTGACCCGAGGTCGAAGGTGAGCTTCCGCAGGCGAGGAGCATCGAACCGCCCACACCCGCTGCCAACCACACGAGGAGTCCCTTGCGCATTTTCTTTATCTCCCGTCCGGGGAGCTCCATTGCTTGCGCCGTGCCATCGTGTGATTTCGGACACTTGCGTGAGAGTCGACGTCTGGGCGTTCAGAACGTGAACCAAAGCGGGTTCAATTCGACAACTTCTGTTTCCTTCCTTAACTAAGCGCAGACCGACTCGGAGGCGCGCACCGGCGTGGTCGCCCGTGCGATACTCGGTCGCGTGGAGCGACGCGTACGCCGGGACCTCGCCGTGCTCGCGCTCGTGCTTGGCGTCGGCCTGCTGCTGCGCGTCGCGTACATTGTGGGGCAGCGCCGTGACGTGCTGTTCGACTACCCAGTCGTCGACGAGGAGCGCTACGTGGCGATGGCTCGCGCGCTCGCAGAGGGTCACACCGCCGATCCGCGGCCGTGGTTTCACCCGCCGGGCCTCGTGTACGCCCTGTCGGCCGTCTTCCGCCTGTTCGGCCCAGGGTTGCTGGCGCCGCGCCTAGTCCAGGCGCTCGTGTCGACGGCGAGCTGCGGCGCCGCGTTCCTGCTGGCGCGACGGCTCTTCTCGACGCCCATCGCGCTCGGCACCGCGGCCATCTGCGCGGTGCATGGGGTGCTGGTGTTCGAGGCCTACGAGCTTCTGCCGCCCACGTGGATCCTGGCCAGCGATCTGGTGGCGTTGCTGCTCCTGGTGCGCGCTGGCGAGCTCCGCACGCCCAAGGCGGCGGGGGCCGCGGGGCTCGCGTTCGGGGTTTCGGCGCTGTTCGGTCCGACGGTGCTGCCGTTCGCGGCCGTGGCGGCGCTCTGGCTGCGCCGCCCCGCGCTCGTCTTCGCGTTCGTGGGCGGGCTCGTGCTGCCCATCGCGCCGGTGACGTACGGCAACTGGCAGCGCGGTCACGAGCTGGTGCTCGTCTCGACCAACGGCGGCATCAACTTCTACATCGGCAACAACGAACGCTACGAGCAGACCCTCGCGATCCGGCCGGGCGCGCACTGGGACGAGCTCATGAGCGAGCCTTCGCGCGCCGGAGTGTCGGGCTGGGGCGCCGCCTCGTCGTACTTCACGAGCAAGGGGCTCGCGTTCTGGCGCGCGCACCCGCTCGAGGCCTCTGCTCTCTACGCGCGCAAGCTGTACTTGTACTTCGACGGCCCGGAGATCCCGCGGGACACCGACCTCCAGGCGATGCGCCACGACTCCGCGATCCTGCGCGCGCTCGTGTGGCGGGGACCGCCGTGGGTGCCCGACGGCGTGCTCGTGCCGCTCGCGTTGCTCGGCGCGGTCGCGTGCTGGCGCGACCGTCGCAAGCTCCTCGTCCCGTACGCGTTCGTGGCCGAGCAGGCGCTCGTCACGGCCGCCTTCTTCGTCACGTCGCGCTACCGCGTGCCTGCGCTGCCGGTACTGGCGATGTTCGCGTGCGCGGGCGCGGCGCGAATCGTCGATGCGTGGCGTGGGGCGGAGGGGGTCCGGCGCGTGATTCCCGCCGCGGCGGCGGTGGCGATGGCCGTGCCACTCAACGTGTCCACGCGCGAGTCGTCGGTGACGTACGCCGCGGAGGCGGACTTCTATCGCGGGCTCGCGAGGCGCACGTACCTTCACGATCCCGCCGGAGCGGTCGATGACTTCCGGCGCGCGACGAGGGAGGATGGCGGTGACGCGCGCTTCTGGTTCGAGCTCGGCAACACGCTCGACACCCTGCGGCAGCAAGACGAGGCCGTGGAGGCCTGGCGCAAGGCCGCGGAGCTCGATCCGTCGGACCGTAGGCCGCGGCACCGCGTCGCGTTCGTCCTCGCACAGCGCGGCGATCTCGACGGTGCGATCGGCGCTTTGCAGGCCGGGCTCCTGGCGCGCGGAGGGAGCGACGACAGCTCGTCCGCGGCGGACCATCTGGACCTCTTCGTGCTCCTGGCGCGAGCTCATCGCTACGACACCGCGGTCGATGAGCTTGGTGCAGCGAAGCGTGCGGATCGCGGGTACGTCGACGGGCAGATCGCCGGCATCGTGCGCGCCATGCTCGCCGACGCGTCAATCGAGGACCCGGTGTTCTGGCGTGCCGTCGCCGACGCCTGCCGCGAGCTCCGGTCGCGCGACGCGGCGGAACGGGCGGCCCGGCGCGCCGAGGCTCTCGCGCCTTCGCGCTGATCCGACGACGCGGGGGACGACGACTCGCCCCATCGGCTGCACTGGTCTTCGAGCGCCTCGCGTGGTTTGATTCGAACGTGCGGTGGAAGCTGGCCACTCTGTCGGGGCTCGCGCCGTTCGCGCTCGTCGCAGCGTGCACGGGCCAGGCGCCCGAGCCGGCGGCGCGGGCGGGCGAGGCCATCACGAATGCCGCCGCGGACGGAGCCGATCCCGCGGTGGTCGCCATCACCGACGGTGCCGGGCAGACCGCGTGCAGCGGCACGGTGGTCGGTGGGCACCTGGTGCTCACGGCGGCGCACTGCGCGATTCCGGAGACTCTGTACGGCGCACACGCCGTGTTCGGCGCCTCCGTCGGTGGCGCGAGCGCGTCGATCCCGATCGTAGCCGCGCGGGCGCATCCGTCGTTCGATCCCGTCACGTTCGCCAACGACGTCGCGATCCTCGTGCTCGCGTCGACTGCACCAGCGAGCCCCCTGCCCCTGGAGACTTCTGCACCGGCCGTGAGTGAGCCGGTGCGGGTGGTCGGGTTCGGGCTCACGGCGGCCGACGCCGGCGGCGCCGGAACCAAGCGCCAGGGTACGGCGACGGTCTCCACCGTCCTTGCGACCACGTTCGACGTCACGCCAAGCCCGTCGCAGCCGTGCGAGGGTGACTCGGGGGGGCCCGCCCTGGCCACCGGCTCCGGCGGCGTCGAAGCGGTGGTCGGCGTCACGAGCCGCGGCGACGCGGCCTGCGCGCAGGATGCGACGTACTCGCGCGTCGACGCGTTTCTGGGCGACTTCATCGCTCCGACCATGGCCGCCTTCGCCGACGGCAGCGCTCCGGTCGGCGCGCGCTGCCTGTTTCCCGAGCAGTGCGTGGGTGGGGCGGCGGCGTGCATCACAGCCCCGGACGACGCGAACGTGACCTACTGTACGGGAGGCTGCGCCGCGAGCACCGACTGTCCGGCCGGCATGCAGTGCGTGTCCGTGAACGGGGCCGGCTTGCAGTGCCGCTATCCGACGCCCACCCCCGGTGCGCTCGGGGCCCCGTGCGCGAGCGATTCGGACTGCGTGGACGCGACCTGCACGAGCACGGGGGTGTGCGCGGTGCGCTGCGTTTCCGGCGGTACGGCGTGTCCGAGCGGGTTCGAGTGCGACCACATCGGCGGCATCGACTTCTTCTGCGTGGCCTCTCCGAGGCAGCCCGGCGGCTCGTGCGTGATCGCGCCGCGGGGCGATGCGGGCGCCGCCGCGTGGCTTGCCTCAGCCGCAGCCGTGGCGGCGATTCTTGAGCGGCGCCGCGCGCGAGCTCGTTCGCAGCGGCTTTGAGGGCACCCTGCCCCGCTCGGGCGTAGCTCCGTCGCAGGCGATTGGCCGCGAGTCCTCGCCGATGTATCCTGGTGGGGATGGGTGACGTCCTACCCGGTCTGCAGACCGGGGCCACCGGGGGGACGGCCTCGGTCGACGCGTGGCTCGCGGCTATGCGGGACGCGCTCGCACGCGAGTCGGGCGGAGCTCCACCTTCGATCTGCGCTCGCATGGCCGAGCTGCTCGTCGCTTGCGGACGCGACGAGGAGTGCGATGCGGCGCTCGCGGAGGCAAGCCGCCTGGCCGCTCGCTCGCGTGGCGCGCACGCGATCGCGCGGGTCGTGCTGGCGCACGCGTTGAGCGCGCAGATGCGCGACGACGACTCTCGTGCGCGGACGTACCTCCGGACCGCGCTCGAAGGGCCGAGCACGCTTCCGCCCGCCCTCGCCGCGCGCGCGTGGCTGGTCGAGGCGCGGCTCGCGCGCGTGCAGGGACGCAGCTACCCAGCCATCGAGTTCGACCTCGAGGCGCTCGACGACGCGGCGGACGAGGACGACCGCACGGCGACCGCGTTGGTCGCCCTCGAGGGGGCCGCGATCGCGCGCGAGGCGCAGGATTGGACCGCCGCGAGCGGGAAGCTGTCTCTCGCGCGCGCTCTCATCGAGCGGCTCGGAGCGCCGCGCCTGGCCGCGCTCTACGAGCTCGAGGCCGGGCAGTACTCCGCCGATGCCGGCGACTTCGAGCAGGGGCTCCGCCGCATGCGCGCTGCCGTGCAGATGCTCGCCGACGCCGGGCTCCGCCGCGATGAAGGACGCGCGATGATCCGGTACGCGGAGCTCGTCGCCGCTCGTCCGACGCTCGCTCCCGGCGAATCGGCGGCCGCGTGGTTCGGGCGGGCGCAGGCGGTCCTCGGCGCCGCCGCGACGTGGCGCGACCGCCTCGCGCTGCGCACCGGCTTCCACAACTTCGGGCGCCGCGTCTTCGACCGGGTGATGAGCGAGAGCGTGCTCGCGCGAATCGACGCGTTCGAGAGAGCCCGGGCGGCGCTGCTGAGCGCGCTGTCGCTGTCGGTCGAGACGAGCAACCGCAGCCTGCTCGCGATCGAGCTGTCGGCCGAAACCCACCCGCAGCTCGTCGCGGAGGTGGAGCGAGCCCGCTCCGGCGGCGCCAGCAATGCGTCCCAGGCCGCGCAGGCGATCGCCGAGGTCGATCGCACCGTTCACGACCTGATCGATCTGATCGGCGCCGCGCTCGTCGAGCGCGCTCGGATGCGCGTGCTGCTCGACGCGCTGTCGGAGATGGACGCCGTGCCGGCACACGACGAGCTCCCGCCTCTGGTCGCGCGGGTCGCGGCGCGCCTGCTCGACGCCGATTGCGTCGTCGTGGCGCTCGAGCGCGACGGCGAGCTCCTCGAGTTCGGCCGGCACGGACATCTCTCGGGAGCGCCCGACGCGTGGCGCTCCGCTGCCGGGCAGGCGATGCAGCGCCGCGGACGGACGCCGATGAGCGACGCCTCGCAGCTGCAGACGCGCCGGGACGAGACCCTCTTCGGCCCCGTGCTCGCCGTCGCGTTGCGCGGCCCGGACGTGACCGGCGCGATCTACGCCGACAAGGTCCGGCGCGTCGGACAGTTCCGCGAGCAGGACTATGCGATCGCGCACCTGCTCGCGGAGTACGTGTCGCTCGCGCTCGGCCGACTCCACGCGCGCGAGCAGGAGAGGCTCGCGCTCCACCAACTCGCGGTGACGCTCGACGCGATCCGCGATGGCGTCATCGCGTGCGACGAGCGCGGCGTCGTCACGTCCGCCAACGCCGCCGCCGCGCGGATGCTCCGCGTCCGCACGCAGGATCTCGTCGGCGTCGCGCTCGCGCAGCAGCCGGCGGTCGCGCCGCTCGCGGCCCTGCTCGCCTCGTCGCCGCGGGTCGACGGCGCGTTCCTGCGCCTCCCCCACGGCAGCTTCGTCGTCTCCTCGCGCCCGATCGGCAACGACGAGGAGCCCGACCGCGGCTTCGTGACGACGCTGGTCGAGCTCGATCGGGCGCAGAAGATGGCGCAGCGCCTCTCGGCCACCCGCGCGCGCTACTCGTTCAACGACATCGTCGGCCGCAGCCCCGCGCTCGAGGAAGCCGTCGCGATGGCGAAGCACGCGGCGAAGATCGACGCCAGCGTCCTGGTCACGGGCGAGAGCGGCACGGGCAAGGAGGTCATCGCCCAGGCGATCCACAGCGCCGGGCCGCGCGCGAGCGAGCCGTTCGTCGGCATCAACGTCGCGGCGCTGCCCCGCGAGCTGCTCGAGGCGGAGCTCTTCGGCTACGAGAAGGGGGCGTTCACCGGGGCGCGCGTCGAGGGAAACCCGGGCAAGTTCGAGCTCGCCGGGGAAGGGACGATCCTGCTCGACGAGATCGGCGACATGCCGCTCGACATGCAGGCCAAGCTGCTGCGCGTGCTGCAGGAGCGCGTCGTGACTCGACTCGGCGGCCGAGTGGAGATCCCGATGAACGCGCGCGTGATCGCGACGACGCACCGCGACCTCGAGCAGCTCGTCGACGAGGGCAAGTTCAGGATGGACCTGCTCTACCGCCTGCGCGTGCTCGCCATCGTCGTGCCGCCGCTGCGCCTGAGGCGGGAGGACATCGCGGCCCTCGCGCAGAGCTACCTCGTGCGCTTCGCCGAGCAGCAGCGGAAGCGCCTTCGGGAGCTCGGCCCCCGCGTCATCGAGGAGCTCGAGCGCTACGACTGGCCGGGCAACGTGCGCGAGCTCGCCAACGTGATGGAGGCCGAGGCCAGCCTCGCTGCGGCCGACGTCGAGGTGCTCGGGCGCCTCGCGACGCGCCTCGTGGGGCGCTTGCGGGGGGATGGCTCGACGACGGGCGAGTGGCGGGCCGCGCCGAGCTCGCAGCGCGAGCAGCCGATCATCCCGCTCGCGGAGGTCGAGAAGCGCGCGTTCTTGCACGCGCTCGATGGGATGAACGGCAACGTCGCGCGAGCCGCCGAGGCGCTCGCGGTCTCGAAGGTGACGTTCTACGCGAAGCTCCGGTCGTGGGGCATGCACCCCAAGGATCTCGGCGAGGACGGACCGCCCAGCACGCGGCGGCCGACGCGCATCCCCACGACCGATCCGCTCGCGCAGACGGACGCGAACCCGGGGGTCGCTGCGCCGTCCAGCACCCGAAGCGGCCCCGCATCGTCCAGGTCGAAGAGCCGCAGCTGAATCGAACGACCGAGGCCGCGACGCCAGGCTCGCCGCGGCATCCAAGGGACGGAACGGAGGAGCTCATGTCGAAACCACTGACGGTCCTCGTGACGGGGGCGACTGGAAAACAGGGCGGAGGGGTCGCGCGCCGCCTCCTCGAACGAGGCCACCAGGTGAGGGCCTTCACGCGCAAGGCCGATTCGCCAGCGGCCAAGGCGCTCGCCGGGCTCGGCGCCCAGCTCGCCACCGGGAGCCTCGACGATCGCGCGGCGCTCGATCGGGCGGCGGCAGGGGTCGACGCGGTGTTCGCGATGAGCACGCCGTTCGAAGCGGGCATGGAGGCGGAGACGCGCCAGGGAGTCACGGTCGCCGACGCCGCGAAGGCCGCGGGAGCGTACCTCGTGTACACGTCGGTCGGCTCGGCCGACAAGAAGACCGGCATCCCGCACTTCGACAGCAAGTACGAGGTCGAGAAGCACATCGCCAAGATCGGCGCGAAGGCCAGCATCGTAGCGCCGGTCTATTTCATGGAGAACGCCACCGCGTTCTCGCGTGACCAGCTCCGCGAGGGCGTCTATGCGACGCCGCTCACCGCCGGCCGCAAGCTGGCGCAAGTCGCGGTGGCCGACATCGCCGCGTACGCGGTGCTCGCGCTCGAGAACCCGGAGCGGTTCGCGGGCAAGCGCGTCGACATCGCGGGCGACGACGTGAGCGGAGACGAGGCCGTCGAGATCCTGTCGCGCGTCACCGGAAAGACGTTCCGCTACTTCCAGGTGCCGATGGACATGATTCGCCAGCGCATGGGCAACGACGGCGCGAAGATGTACGAGTGGTTCGAGCGCGTCGGGTACTCGTTCGACCTTGCCGGGCTCGCGCGCGACTACCCCGAGATCAAGTGGCACTCCTTCGAAGCCTGGGCGCGAGAACAGGACTGGAAGGCGATCTTCGGCGGCTGATCCTTTCCAGAGCTCAGGAAGGGCTCACGTCCCCGTCGGCTTCATGATGCGAAGCGCGGGCGTACCGTTCGGCCCCTGCATGAGCGGAAAGAACACGCGGTGCGTTGCCGGATCGGCGGCCACCGAGTGCGAGTTGGCGCCCGGTTGATCGTGCCCGACCAAGACGACGCCGGGCTGGTTGACGTCGAACACCGTGAGATCACCGCTCTCGGCCGCGACGTAGAGCCAGCCCAGGGTCGGGTCGATGCTCAGCACGTCGGGGCCAAGCCCGGTCGAGCCGATGCTGACCGCATGCGAGGCGCCGAGGTCGACGCGCGCGAGCTTGTCGTTGTTCTCGCAAGCGATGAGCGCGCTCCGCCCGTCGGGATGAACGCGCAGGCCGTGCGCCCCGTCGCAGCCAGGCAGGGGGATGGTCGTGGTCACCTTCGCAGCGATGGGATCGATGCCCACGAGCCTGTCGGGCGAGGTCGGGCCGACGACGGTGATCCAGAAGATACCGCGCGGCGCGTCGTAGACGACGTTGCCCGTCTCGGTGCCGAGCGGGACCTGCGTCCGCGGGCCGGCGCCGGAGCCGGCGATGAGCGAGATGGCGCCGTCGGCCTGATCCGATGTCGCGACGATCTTGTCCTTCGGGTCCCAGCCGACGCCGTCGGGCGCGTTGCCGGTCGTCACGCGACGCACCTCGTTCAGGGTGCCGTTGTCGATCTCGACGAGCTGATTCGGCGAGCTCGTGACGAAGAACATTCCCACGTCGTCCGCGACGACGATGCCGCGCGCCGTCGGGACGTTCGGGATGACCTTCACGACCGAGCCGTCCGACAGGCTCGCGACGACGACGGTGCCGTCGTTCATGTGCGCGATGATGACGTGGCCCCTGCCGCGATCGATGGCCTGATAGTCGAAGCGCGTCGCGCCGCCGGGCAGCGGAGCGTCCGCCACGAGCACGAGCGGCAGCGACGCGCCCCCGGTCCCGGCATCGGGCGCCGATGCGGGCCTGCCGGCGCCGCACGACCACAACGTCATCGCCATGGCTGCCGGCAGAACTCTCACGGCACAGGTCGTAGCACAGCTGTTATGTTCGCTGGCAACTGTAAGAACGAGGATTGACCATGAAACGACCCCAGGTTGCATTTCTTCGCGCGTGCGGCGTGGCCGTGGCCCTGGCGACCGCCGCCTGCGGTGCGGCAAACGCGGGCACCCCGCCGGCCATGACCGCACCGGCCCCGGTCGCCAGCACGACCGCCACGCCGTCGACGGACATGGCGGCCACATCAGCCCCCGTGAGCACCTCGGCGCCGAAGCCGCCGCCGCCGATCGACGAGAACGCCGTCGCCGCAGCCACGGGAGCCAAACCCGAGAGCACCGACGGCGTGGTCAAGGTGTCGTTTCCCCGGACGGACGTCCCCGTCGAGATCGATGGAGCGAAGCTCGCGCCCTTCATGGGCCTCACGTCGTGGGTCGCCTTCACGCCCGGCAAGCCCGGCGTGGAAGCCATGGCCATGGGCGATCTCGTGCTCTTCGAGGACGAGGTGAACCCCGTGATGAGCGCGCTGCTCGACAACGGACTCGACGTGACGGCCCTGCACAATCACTTCTTCTTCTCCAAGCCCGCCGTCTACTTCATGCACGTGAGCGGGGAAGGCACGGTGGCCGCGCTGGGCAAGGCGGTGAAGACCGCGATGGAGCGGATCGCGGACATCCGGAAGAAGGCGCCGAAGCCTTCGGATCGATCGGGTGCCGCCGCGCTCCCGGCGAAGAGCGCCATCGACGGCGCGAAGCTCGAAGCCGTCCTCGGCGTGAAGGGGCAAGCGAAGGACGGCATGTACAAGGCCACGATGGGACGCGCGGCGACCGCGTCGTGCGGATGCCGCATCGGCAAGACGATGGGCGTGAACACATGGGCGGCATTCGCGGGCTCCGATGACAACGCGGTGGTCGACGGCGACTTCGCCGTCACGGAGAACGAATTGCAGCCCGTGCTCAAAGCCCTGCGAGCGGGCGGCATCGACGTCGTCGCCATCCACTCGCACATGACCGGCGAGACGCCGCGAATCTTGTTTCTGCACTACTGGGGGCGAGGCAAGGCGGCGAACCTCGCGGGCGTCGTGAAGAAGGCGCTCGACCTCACCGACTGGGAGGGCCGCACCAAGAGCGCCTGACATGACGTCTCATCCCAAGCGAGAGCGGTGGCTGCTGCTGGTGCACCAGATCCCGCCGAAGCCGAGCTACTTCCGCGCCAAGGTGGGCCGGCGCCTGCAGAAGATCGGCGCGGTGGCGATCAAGAACTCCGTCTACGTGCTGCCGCGCAACGAGCAGACCCAGGAGGACTTCCAGTGGGCGACGCGCGAGATCATCGCCGAGGGCGGCGACGCGGCGCTGTGCACGGCGTCGCTCGTCGAGGGGCTGCGTGACGAGCAGGTGGAGGCTCTGTTCCAGGCCGCCCGGCAGGCGGACTACGCGCAGCTCGCCGAGGACGCACGGGCGGCGCTCGCCGAGGCGCCGGCCCGCCCCGACGACCAGGAGCGCGCCCAGATCGAAGCGAGCCTCGTGCGCCTCACCGGGCGCATGGCGGAGGTCGCGACCATCGATTTCTTCGGCGCGCAGGGGCGCGAGGCGGCGGAGTCGCTCATCTCTACGCTCGCCAAGCGGGCGCGCAGCGACGCCGCGAAGCGAGCAGCCCCCGAGCCGAGCCCGAAGCGCGCCGAGTACCAGCGGCGCACCTGGGTCACGCGCAAGAACGTCCACGTCGATCGCATCGCGAGCGCCTGGCTCATCAAGCGCTTCATCGACGACAAACCCACGTTCAAGTTCGTCGACGCGAAGGGCTACGAGCCGAAGAAGTCCGAGGTCACGTTCGACATGTTCGAGGCGACCTTCACCCACGTCGGGGATCGCTGCACCTTCGAGGTGCTCGTCGATCGATTCGGCCTGTGCGAGAGCGGCCTTCGGGCGATCGCCGAGATCGTGCACGACATCGACGTGAAGGACGGCAAGTTCGCGCGTCCGGAGGCGCCCGGTGTGGCGAGCCTGATCGCCGGCATCGCCCTCTTGCACCGCGAGGATCTCGCGCGCATCGCCATGGGCTCGACCATGCTCGACGCGCTCCTCGAGCTCCATCGCCGGAAGCGGTGAGGGTGGCGAACCCTTTTGGCCCGCGCAGGCTCCTACTCCATTGGAGCACAGCGATGAGCAAACGCGCACTCGTGATCGGTGGCGGTTTCGCCGGCGTCGAAGCGGCGATCTTCCTGCGCAAGCGTGGCCTCGACGTCACGCTCGTGACGGAGCGGCCCTACCTGTGGATGTACCCGACGTCGATCTGGGTCGCGACGGGCGAGGTGCCGCCCGAGCGGGTCCAGCTCGACC
>DATIQP010000514.1:0-8143 GCA_035470765.1 Polyangiaceae bacterium
GCCGATCACCAAGACGTTCCCGGCGGAGAAGGGCTTCGAGGCCACCGCGCTCGCCGTTCAGGTCCACGGGGGCTACGGCTACTCGAGCGAGTACTTGCCCGAGGCGTGGCTGCGCGACCAGAAGCTCAACACGATCCACGAAGGCACCACGGGCATCCAGGGCCTCGACCTGCTCGGCCGCAAGGTGATGGCCAGGGGCGGCGCCTCGTTCCAGCTGCTCGCCGCCGAGATCGAGGGCGCGATCGGGCAAGCGCGCGCTGCGGGCGCGGAGCTCTCGGAGCTGGCGGACCTGCAGGCGCGCGCGCTCGAGCGCGTGACCGAGACGACCATGCGGCTCGGCGCGATGGGCATGGCGGGCCAAGCGGAGGCGATGATGCGCCACAGCGCCGACTACCTCGACATGGCCAGTACGCTGGTGGTCGGCTGGCAGTGGCTGCAGCAGGCCACGGCGGCCGCGCGCAAGCCGGACTCCGGCGCGCTGCGGGCGGGCAAGCTCCAGGCGGCCCGCTATTTCCTGCGAACCGAGCTGCCGCGCATCGAGCAGCTCTCGGCGCTGTGCACGAGCGCGGAGGACAGCTTCGCCGCCATGCAAGACGAGTGGTTTTAAATGAGCGTTTCGCGATTCGCGAACGCGAAGCAAGGGGGAAGCCGCCGAATTCACTTCGGCGGCGCGGGGGATGAGCATCCCCCGGCGCGGTTCGGCGTAGCCGAATCGAGCACGGTGAATAAGTGAAGACGAACGCCGCGCGCATCCTCGACGGGGCGAAGATCGCGTACGAGCTGCGCGAGTACGAGGTGGACGAGAGCGATCTGTCGGCCGAGACCGTCGCGCGCAAGGTCGGCCTGCCCGCCGAGCAGGTCTTCAAGACGCTCGTCTGCAAGGGCGACAAGCACGGGGTCTGCTACGCGGTCGTGCCGGGCGACGAGGAGCTGGACCTCAAGGCGCTCGCGCGGGCGACGGGCGACAAGAAGGTCGACGTGGTCCCGTTGAAGGAGGTGCAGCCGCTGACCGGCTTCATCCGCGGCGGCGTGACCGCCATCGGCGGAAAGAGGGACTTCCCGGTCGTGTGCGACGAGACGATCGAGCTCTTCGACGTGGTGAGCGTGTCGGCCGGCGTGCGGGGGACGCAGCTCCTGCTCGCGCCGGGGGACTATCTTCGCGTCACGAAGGCGAAGACCGCGCCCATCGCGCGCGCCAAGGCGTGAGAGGCGGAGTCGGCCCGCTACTTTCGACGGATCACGCGTTCGTAGATCGCTCGCCTGGGGCGCCCGCTCCACGCCGCGATGTGCTCGGCGATCGTCTTCGCGTGCCCCCCCGCGGCGAGCTCGGCGTCGATGCGCGCGTCGATCGCGGCCTCGTCGACGGTGGCCTCGCGCGAGGCGGGTTCCCACTCGCCGAGGACGATGGTGATCTCGCCTCGCCACTCCTCCCGGGAGCTGGCCACGTCGGCGAGCGTGCCGCGCACGAGCTCCTCGTGCACCTTCGTGAGCTCGCGCGCGACGCACGCCGAGCGCGTGGGCGTCAGGTCGGACAGGTCGCGCAGCGTCTTGTTTGCGCGTTCGGGCGACTCGTAGAGGATCACCGGCTCCGGCGTCTCCGCGATCTTCGAGAGAGCGCGCGCTCGCGCGGTGCCGTCGCGCGGGACGAAGCCGACGAAGCGAAACCCCGCGTCACTCTCGAGCCCGCTCGCCGCGAGCGCCGCGAGCGCCGCGCTCGGCCCCGGGATCGGCACGACGCGCACGCCCGCCGCCACCGCCGCGCGAACGAGCTCCGCGCCCGGATCGCTCACGCCCGGCGTTCCCGCGTCCGTCACGAACGCGACGCTCTCGCCGGCGGTCAGTCGTTCGACGAGCTTGCTCACCTGGCGCTCGCTCGAGTGGGCGTGGAGCGAGACGAGCTTCTTGTGCTCGATCCCGTTCGCGGAGAGCAGCTTGAGCGTCTGGCGGGTGTCCTCCGCGGCGACGATGTTGGCCTCGCGGAGCGTCGCGAGCGCCCGCGTCGAGAGATCCTCGAGGTTGCCGATGGGAGTCGCGACGACGTAGAGCACGCGGCGTCTCAGGCCAGCTCGGCCGCGTCGCCGATCTCTTGTCGGAGGTAGTCGCGCAGCCGGCTCGTGAGCCGCTGCTCGAGCTGCCGCACGCGCTCGCGCGAGATGCCGAACCGGTCGCCGAGCTCCTGGAGCGTCAGCGGCTCGTCCGCGACGAGGCGATGCTCGAAGATGGCGAGCTCCTTGTCCTTGCCGGTGAGCGTCTTGCGGAACTCCTCGAGCTTGTCCTTGAGCAGCGCCTGCAGCTCGCCGTCGGCCATCAGCGCCTCCGGCCCTTCGCCCGCGGCGGGCATCAGATCGACCTTCGCGATTGCGCGGCCCTCCGAGTCGCCGGCGGGGGCGTCGAGGGATTTCTCCGTCGAGGAGAGCCGCTGGTCCATCTCGGTCACGTCCGACTCCGGCACGTTGAGCCGCTTGGCGATCTCGGCGTCCGTCGGATCGATGCCCATCGCCACGAGCTCGGCGCGCTTCTTTCGGAGGTTGAAGAAGAGCTTGCGCTGCGCTTGAGTCGTCCCGAGCTTGACGAGGCGCCAGTTGTTCAAGATGAACCGCAGGATGTACGCGCGGATCCACCAGGCCGCGTACGAGGAGAGCTTGACGCCGCGATAGGGATCGTAGCGCTTCACGGCCTGCATCAGGCCGATGTTGCCCTCCTGGATGAGGTCCATGATGTTCTTGTAGGCGCGCCGGTACTCGTACGCGATCTTGACCACGAGCCGCAGGTTCGCCGTCACGAGCTGCGCCGCGATGGCCGGGTCCTGCGTCTTGCCGAAACTGACCGCCAGCTCGTGCGTGGCCTCGGGCGTGAGCACCGGGTGGTGTTGCACCTCGCGCATGTAGGCGGCAAACGGGTCGAATCGCGTCAGCGCTCCGTCGCTGGCCGGTGCCGCCTTCACGCTGGCGGGGGCCTCCGTCTCCTCCTCCGCCGGCTCCCCATCAGGCTCGGCCTCGGTCTCGGTCTCTTCGGACTCGGACTCGGCCGCGGCCTCCTCCTCTTCCGCCGGCTCGTTCTCGCCGTGATCGAGCGCATGCGCAGGAGGCGCGCCCTTGCCGGCGCGCTTGGCCTTCGGAGTCACTGGCTGGCGTGGTTTGCGGGGCACTGCCGACCTTTTAGAGCATGGCTCGTGCCGCATCAACGCTCTCACCGAACCGCGGTAATCCAGTACATCAACGCAAGGGCCCAGAGCGAGAACGCAAAAAGCACGGCGACCCCGAGCTCGCGAACCGTTTCACGCGTGGCCATCATCGATACCTCTAGCGGGAAGCTAAGAACGATAATGCGACGCGTCAATCTCCTGCAAGCAATGGAAACTACTTGGAAAACAAATGGCACTACCCGCGCGACTTTTGGCACGATGCATTTGACAAGCCCCGCGCCGCGGGCGATGGAAACGGGACCGGCAGCCTGAGCCGCCCGGCGACCCTCCGACACGCCATGCTCCTCGAGCTCACCGACGACGACTTCGACGCCTACGGCGCGGGGCGGGCACGCGCCACGGCGCTGACACGGCCTCGGGGCACCGTGAAGCGGCGAATGCTCGCCTGGGCCGCCTCCGTGGCCGAGGCGCTCGCGGGTGAAGGGATCGAGGTGGAGGTCGGCGCGACCGACGAGCACCCGGGCTCCCGCAACGGTCACCAGGTGGAGGCGCAGTCGGTGTTCCTCTTCCGCGGCGCGGCTGCCCGGCGCGCCATGCGCCTCGCGCTCGGTTCGCTGGCGCCGAAGGAAGACGACGGTCGCCCCGAGCTCGGCCACGCTCGCGTCGAGCTGCGCGTGGACGCTGGCGCAGTCTCGTTGCTGCTCTGGCTCGGCGCCGACGCGCGTGTCGATCTCGAGAGCACGCTCTCCGTCCTCGAGCAGGCCTGGCCGGCACTTCCGGCCGGCGCGCGCGTCGCCGCGAGGCCGTCGCTGTCCGATCGCTCGCAGACCGTCGAGGACCTCACCCTCGCCGAGGCCGCGCAGATCGCCCGAGACGCGCTCGACGCCGAGGTGCCGCTCGTCCTCGGCTTCCGCATCCCCCGCGCGCGCGCCGTGGAAGCGGGCGCGCTCGATCCCCTTTTCGAGGGCGCGCTCGCGCTCGGCCGCGTTCTGTCCGCGGTGGGCTGGTCGCCCGAGAACGCGGCCCTGAAGGCGCGCGCCCCGCGCGACCGGCCCTCGTTCCGGCGGTCGCACCGCGTGCGACACGAGCGGGTGGAGCTTGCCCAGCCGCCGCCGGTCATCGAACGCGGCGACCGCGTCCTGGCGCTCGCGGGACCCTTCGCCGGTCAGTCCGGCGTCGTGCACGAGCTCGACGGCAAGGGCGGCGCGCGAGTGCTCTTCGGCCTGCTCGCGGCGCGCGTCGAAGTGCGCGATCTGACGACGGCGGCAGCAAAGAGAGGGCGCGCCCTCATCTCGTCGTCGCACCGGAAACCCGGCTCGTGATCGCCGCAGCACCCTCGAGCCGCGCGGCCGATCCCCAGAGCCTCCCGACGACGCTCGGCGGCTACTTCCGGCGTCACCTGCCGGCCTACGTGGCGGGCGCGGTCTTCCTCGGCGGATTCCAGCTCTCGATGAACCGCATCGACTGGCTCTCGAAGGCAGCCATCGACGCGGTCTTCGGAGGCGGGCGCGCGGCGGCGATCCGCGCCGCGTCGCTCATGCTCATCCTCGCGGTCGCCGCGTTCGTCGCGCGGATCGCGAGCCGCTACTTCGTCTTCAATGCCGGCCGCGACGTCGAGTACGAGCTGCGGCAGGTCCTGCTCCACAAGCTGCACCAGCTCGGCAGCGCGTTCTACCGGCGCATGTCGGCCGGGGAGATCATGAGCCGCGCCACCAACGACCTCGGTCAGGTGCGGCTCCTCTTCGGCTTCGGCGTGCTCAACGTCGTCAACGTGCTGTTCGCGTTCTCGAGCGCGCTGCAGGTCATGGTGACGATTTCGTGGAGGCTCTCGCTCGCGACATCCATCATGGTCCCCGCCGTCGTCTTCGCGACGCGAGGCTTCAGCAAGCAGCTCTTCTTGCGCACGCGCACCAACCAGGAGACGCTCGGCAGGCTTGCGTCGCTCGTGCAGGGCAACCTCGCAGGCGTACGCGTCGTGCGGAGCTTCGCGCTCGAAGGGCGCGAGCTCGAGCGGTTCCGCGCGATCAACCGCCAGTACCTGGAGGCGAGCCTTTCGCTGGCGCGCCTTCGCGGCTCGATGGGGCCCACGCTCGGCGCCGCGAGCGCCGTGGGCGTGCTGGCCTTCTTCTGGTACGGCGGCATCCTGCTGCTCACCGACCCGGCCCACGGCGGCATCACCAAGGGCGACTTCTTCGCGTTCAACCTCGCGCTGGCACGAATGACGTGGCCCATCGTCGCGCTGGGCTTCGCGTTCTCGATCCTGCAGCGCGGTCGCGCGTGCTTCGCGAGGCTGCAGGAGATCCTGGACACGGCGCCGGAGATCGTGGACGTGCCGAGCGCGGGCGAGGCCGGCAAGCCGGACCACTCGCTCGTCGTGCGCGGGCTTTCGTTCTCCTACGGCGATCACGAGATCCTGCACGACGTGTCGTTCAACGTCCCCGCGGGGCGCTCGCTCGCGATCGTGGGGCGGACCGGCTGCGGCAAGTCGACGCTGGCGCAGCTCCTCGTGAGGCTCCTGCCGACGCCGCGCGGGACGGTCTTCATCGGCGGCCGCGACGTCTGCGACATTCCGATCCGCGAGCTCCGCCACGGGCTGGGCTACGCGCAGCAGGACGCGTTCCTTTTCTCCACGACCGTCACCCGGAACATCGGCTTCTCCATGGACGATGCCGACGCACCCGAGAGCGTGGAGCGCGTCCGCGCGGCGGCCCGCGAGGCCCAGGTGCTCGACGAGGCGCTCGAGCTCCCCGAGCAGTTCGACACCGTGGTGGGAGAGCGCGGCGTGCAGCTCTCGGGCGGGCAGCGGCAGCGCATCGCCCTCGCGCGCGCGCTCGCGTGGGAGCCGCCGATCCTCCTGCTCGACGACCCGCTCAGCGCGGTCGACGCCAAGACGGAGGCGGCCATCCTCGAAGCGATCGAACGCCAGGCCGAGAACCGCACGGTGCTGCTCGTCACGCACCGCGCCGCGGCCGCCGCCAAGTGCGACTCGATCGTCGTCATCGACGGCGGGCGCGTGATCGAGCGCGGAACGCACGCCGAGCTGGTCGGCGCCAGCGGCCTCTACTCGACCTTCGCCGAGGAGCAGCGCATGGCGCGCGAGCTCGAGGAGCTCGAGGCCGACGAGCGCGACGAGGTGGCGGAATGACCGCGCGCGCCACGCCCGCGAGCCGCTCCGAGGAGCGCCTGCGCGCGTTCCACGAGGAGGACGCGATCGGCAAGGCCTACGACGGTCGGCTGCTCCGGCGCCTCTGGCCCGTCGTGAAACCACACGCGAGCTACCTCGCGCTCTCGGTGGGAGTGCTTTTCGTCGTCGCCGGCCTGAACCTCGCGCGGCCCATCGTGATGGGCGGCGTGGTGCTGCACGCCGCGCACCACGACCGGAGCGGCCTGCTCCGCGACGGGCTGATCTTCACGGGGCTGCTGGTCTCGTCGCAGCTCCTCTCGTTTCTGCAGATGTACCAGATGCAGATCGTCGGCGCGCGCGCGATGGCCGACCTTCGCGAGTCCGTGTTCCTCTTCTTGCAGCGGCTCACGCTGCGCTTCTTCGACCGGACGCCGATCGGGCGGCTCGTCACGCGCGTGACCAACGACGTGGACGCCCTGGGCGAGCTCTTCGCGTCGGGGGTGCTCAACGCCGTGGGCGACATCGTCTCGCTCACCGCCTACGTCGTCGCCATGCTGCTGCTCGACTGGCGGATGTCGCTCATCGCGTTCGCCGCGATGCCGGTCGTGCTGGTGATCGTGTTCGTCGTCCGGAGCCGATCTCGCCGCGCCTACCGCGACATTCGCACCAAGACGGCGCGCCTCAACGCGTTCCTCGGCGAGCAGGTGAACGGCATCTCGGTCGTGCAGGCGTACGGCCGCGAGGCCGCGATGCAAGCGGAGTTCGACGTCATCAACGAGGCGTACCGCGACGCCAACAAGCGCTCCATCTACTACGAGGCCTTCCTGGACGCGGCGATCGAGATGGTCGCCACGATCTGCATCGCGAGCGTGCTCTTCTGGGTCGCCCTTCACCACCAGGCCGACGCCGCGGTGGCATTCGCCCTCGTGGTGACCTTCAGCGGCTACATCCGCCAGTTCTTCGAGCCGATCAGCATGCTCTCGCAGCGGTACACCATCCTGCAGAGCGCGATGACGGGCGCGGAGCGCATCTTCGCGCTCCTCGACGAGGGCGACGTCGAGAAGGCCGTGGACGCGGCTGCGTGCGCCCCGGACCGCTCCGCCGAGACGGACGCGCTCTCGCTCGAGGAGGTGACCTTCGCCTACAAGCCCGGCGTCCCCGTGCTGCGGGAGGTGACGCTGCGCGCCGCGCGAGGCCAGAGGATCGCGCTCGTCGGGGCGACCGGCTCGGGCAAGTCCACCGTCGCGAGCTTGCTCCTGCGGCTCTACGAGGTGAATGTCGGCGTGGTGCGCGTGTCGGGCAAGGACGTCCGGCGATGGAGACGCTCCGAGCTGCGCGAGCAGTTTGCCGTCGTCCCCCAGGACGTCTTCCTCTTCCCCGGCACGCTTCTGTCGAACGTAGCGATGGCCGATCAGGTGCATGATCGCGCCCGCGCCAGGGCCGCGCTCGAGGGGGTGGGCGCTGCCGATCTCTTCCGGCGGAGGGCGCGCGGCGGCGCGGGCGACGCCTGGCTCGACGCCCCGGTCGACGAGCGAGGCTCGAACTTCAGCGCTGGCGAGCGCCAGCTCATCGCCTTCGCCCGCGCGCTCTACCGCGACGCGCCGATGCTCATCCTCGACGAGGCGACCGCGAGCGTGGACTCGGACACGGAAGCTCGGCTGCAGCGTGCGCTCGACGCCGTGCTCGCGGGCCGCACGGCCGTGGTCATCGCTCACCGCCTGTCGACCATCAAAGCCGCGGATCTCATCGTGGTCATGCACAAGGGCAGGGTGGTGGAGCAGGGCACGCACGACGAGCTGCTCGAAAAGCGTGGCTTCTACGCCAAGCTCCACCAGCTCCAGTTTGCGGGTGGCGCGCCGCCGCACGTAGACCCG
>DATIQP010000515.1:0-4539 GCA_035470765.1 Polyangiaceae bacterium
CCTCGAGGCGTGGGCCATCGTCGACAACACGAGCGGCGAGGACTGGAACGACGTGAAGCTCGGCGTGGGATCGAGCTCGGCGCTGTCGTTCCGCTACGATCTGCAGTCGGTGCGCATCGTGGAGCGCGAGACGCTCCAGCAAAACGATCTGTTCGCCTACGCGCCGCCGACGGGCGGGGCGACCTACGGGGCGCACGAGAAGAAGCTCGTCGCGGACCTCGACGACGCCACGCTCGCGGCGGTGGACGGCGAGCCCGATTTCCAGGACGAGGTGGCCTTGGGCGCGGTGACGAAGAAGCCCTCCACGACGCCGGGCCACGCGTCGCCTCGAGGCGGCGGTGCGAGCGGCGACGCTGCCCACGGAGCCGGTCGAGGCTTCTCCGCCGCCGCTGGAGGCGTCGCTCAGGCGGCGCCTGCGCAGGAGCCCCGAACGGCCCCGAACGCCCAGGTGGCGCAGCTCGCTCGGTCGCTGCAGGGTGCCCAGAACCAGATCGTCATCGAGGGCTACGCGAAGGCCGAAGACAAGGACAAGCAGGCAGCGAGCCTCGAGCGCGCGAACAAGATGCGCGAGCAGCTGCTGCGCAACGGCGTCGACCCGAACAAGGTGGTCGCCGTGGGCCGTGGCGAGCAGGTCGGGCGCACGGGCGGAGTGCGCATCGTCGAGGCGCCGCCTCCGGACGCGTCCGGCGCCAAGAACGGCAAGGAAGCCAAGGCGCAGGCCGGTGCGGACGCGGTCGCCGAGCCGATCGGCACGTCGAGCTTCGAGTCGGGCAACGTGACGAGCGTGCGGCGAGGCACCTCGGCGATGGTCTCGATCCTCGACGGCCAGACCGAGGGCGAAGTCGTCTACCTGTACGACCCCGAGAGCGCGCGCGGCAACGGGCAGTTCCCGTTCAAGAGCGTGCGCCTCAAGAACCCGAGCGACTCGGCCCTCGAGACGGGTCCCGTCACGGTCTTCGGCGAGGGGCGGTTCATCGGCGAGGGCATGGCGGAGCCGATCCCCGCGCGCGCCGTGGCCTTCGTCCCATTCGCGCTCGATCGGCAGATCGTGGTCGACAAGCAGACGGGCGACAGCGACGAGATCGCGCGCATCCTGACGGTGCAGCGCGGGGTGTTCTCGACCGAGGTCCAGCACAAGCGCAAGACCACGTTCACCCTCAACAACCGGCTAGGCGACCGCGCCGTCGTCTACGTGCGCCACACCGTCGCGCAGGGCTACAAGCTGAGCAAAGTCCCCGAGGGCGCGGGCGAGGAGAAGCTCGGCGCCGCAAACCTCTTCCGGGTCGTCGTGCCGGCGCACGGCAAGGTCGACGTCGCCATCGAGGAGACGACGCCCGTCTTCAAGACGATCGACGTGCGCACGCCCGAAGGCATCGAGCAGGTGAGGGTGTTCCTGTCGCGCACCGCGGCCGAGGGGCCGCTGCAGAAGCAGGTGCAGGACCTGCTCAAGCTGAACAAGCAGATGGCCGACATCGAGCAGCGCATCGCGACCACGCGCGAGCAGATGGGCGAGTACCGCGAGCGCATGGACGAGCTGCACAACCAGATCTTCACGCTCAAGGCCGTGAAGACCGCAGGCCCGCTGATGGTGAGCCTGGAGAAGAAGATGCAGGAGGTCAGCGACAAGCTCTCCAAGGCGACCATCGACATCGTCTCGCAGCAGGAGGCGCTGATGGTCGCGCGCGTCCACTTCCAGGACGGCGTCGCCGACCTGACGCTCGAGAAGAAAGACGACACCAAACCGGAGCTCGCAAAGGCGCCGAAGTAGGCGCTCAGTCTCCGGTGCCGCTCCTCAGGTCGTGCAGGATGCTGCCGAGCTCCTCCTCGAGGACCGCCTCGACCGCGTCCACCGTCTCGGCCTCGAGCGCTCGCACGGCGAGCGCCTCGCACTGCGCCATGGTGACGCGGGAGAGGGCGGCCTTCACTTCGGGGATGGCGGCCGCCTCCATCGACAGCTCGCGCAGGCCGAGGCCGACGAGCAGCGGGGCGGCGAGCACGTCGGACGCGACGGTGCCGCACACCGCGACGGGGATGTTGCCCCGCGCGGCCGCCTTCGTCACCGAGTGGAGAAGGCGGAGGATGGATGGGTGCATGGCCGAGGCGAGGTACGCCAGCGAGCGGCTGGTGCGATCCACGGCGAGCGCGTACTGGACGAGATCGTTCGTGCCGATGCTGAAGAATTGCGCCTCGCGCACGAACACGTCCGCCATCACCGCGGCCGAGGGCACCTCGATCATCATGCCGAGCGCGATGTCGGTGGCGCGCTCGTGACCGCTCGCGTCGACGGAGCGCACGGCCTCGGCGAGCAGCACCCGCACCTGGCGCATCTCGTCGACGCTGGCGATCATCGGCACCATGATGCGCACGTCGCCGTGGGCGCTGGCGCGCACCATCGCGCGGAGCTGGGCCAGGAAGACGTCGGGCCGGCTGAGCGCGAGGCGGACGGCGCGCAGGCCGAGCGCCGGGTTCATCTCCGCGGGGAGCTGGAAGCTCGACGCGAACTTGTCGCCGCCGATGTCGAACGTGCGGAGCACGACCGGGCGAGGCGCGACGGTCTGCACGATCGCGCGATAGACCTCGTACTGCTCGTCCTCGCTCGGCGGCGTGGCGCGGTCGATGTAGAGAAACTCGGTGCGATAGAGGCCGATTCCCTCGGCGCCGTGCGCGAGGGCGAGCGTGGCCTCGGCGGGGAGCTCGACGTTGGCCTTGAGGCTGATGCGCGTCCCGCACGCGGTCATGCAAGGCAGGTCGCGCTTCTCGAGCAAGCCCTTGGCGAACGCGAGGTGCCGCGCAGCGCGCGCCATCGCGTCGGCGATCTGTTCCTCGGTCGGGTGGATGGTGACCTCGCCCCGCAGCCCGTCGACGATGACGGTGTCACCCGTCCGCACGTTGCCGAGCGCGCCGTCGGCGCCGACGACCGCGGGGATCTCGAGCGCGCGCGCCATGATCGACGTGTGGCTCGTGCGCGTCCCGACCTCGGTGACGAAGCCCAGCGCGGGCTCCCGGACCATGCCGGCCGTGTCCGCCGGAGAGAGGTCGCGCGCGATGACGATCGCAGGGTGGTCGAGCTTGGGGATGAGGCGATCGGGCGCGCCGGTCAGCGCGCGCAGTAGCCGGTCGGCGACGAACTCGACGTCGTGCCTGCGCTCTCGGATGTAGGCATCCGTGTCGCGGCTCGCCGCGGGGAACCGGCCGGCGATCTCCTCGGCGGCGCCGGCCACGGCCCACTCGGCGCATCGCTTCTCCTCGCGGATGCGCTTCTCGATCTGCTCGTGCAGGAGCGGATCGGCGAGCATCATCAGGTAGGCCTCGAGGATCTGCTTCTGATCGTGGGCGCCCGAGAGGCGGCTGCCCACCTCGCGCAGCGAATCCTGGGCCTTGGCCACGGCGTCCTTGATGCGGATGAGCTCGCCGGGGATCTGCGCCGAGTGCACGTGACGGCGCACGTACGCGTTGTGCACGTCGCCGACGACCAGCGCCGGGCCGACGGCGACGCCAGGCGACCCCGCGATGCCTTTGATGATGGTCGGCGGCAGCGCGGCGTCCACCGAGCTCGACGACGGCTGCGGGTGGGTCCGCGGCGACGGCGGCGGTTTGTGCGTTTCGCTCATTCTGCCTCCCCGAATTTCCCCGCGATGAGCTCCCCGATGGCCCGCACGCACTCCTCGGCACGTTCGCCCTTCGCGCGGACGTCGATGACGGTCCCCATGGAACCGCAGAGCAACAGCACGCCCATGACGCTCTTGCCGTTCGCGGTCTGCGAGCCGCGGCCGAGCTCGACCTCGCACGGGAACTTGGCCGCGAGCTGGACGAGCTTCGTGGCCGCGCGGGCGTGCAGGCCGAGCTGGTTGATGATGGTGTACTTCGCGGCAGCCTCGCTCACGGCTTACCTCCCGCGTGCGGGTCCACGCTGCGCTCGATGTCGCGGTGCACGACCGTCACGTTCTCGGCGGCCAGATCCTTGGCGAGCGCGTCGGCGATGACGACGGACCGGTGCCTCCCGCCGGTGCACCCCACGGCGATGGTGAGGTAGCTCTTGCCCTCACGCTCGTACTTCGGCAGAGAAAACTCGAGCAGGCCGCGCGCGTGCTTCATGAACTCGCGCGTCTCGGGGCGGCCGAGGACGAACTCGGTCACGCGGGGATCGGTGCCGGGAAGCGGGCGAAGATCCGCGACGAAGTGCGGGTTGTCGAGGAAGCGCACGTCGAGCACGATGTCGGCGTCGACGGGCGCGCCGTACTTGAAGCCGAACGAGACCACGCGGACGGCCATGCGCGGCGCGCCGCCCGAGAGCGGGCCGAAGCGCTCGACGATGAGCCGGCGCAGCTCGTGGACGGAGAGCGCGGTCGTGTCGATGACGTCGTCGGCGCGCGCGCGCAACGGGGCGAGCCGTTCGCGCTCGAGGGCGACTCCGTCGAGGACGGCGATCGCGTCGCGGTTCCCGTGGTCGCGCGCGAGCGGGTGGGGCCTGCGCGTCTCGTTGAAGCGGCGCAGCAGCGCCTCGTCCGAGGCGTCGAGGAAGAGCACGCGCAGCGCGCC
>DATIQP010000516.1:0-3055 GCA_035470765.1 Polyangiaceae bacterium
GATCGACGGGAGGCGAGGCGGGGTTGAAGTGCGAGGGCGCCCCGAAACGGGTCGAGCGCGCCGGCGGGCGGTGCAATGCGGGCAGTGTCACGCGGGCACCTTATCATGGGTCCGCGTGGGGACGACGCCGCTTTTGCGGGGTTTCGAGGCCGCGCTCCCTTCGGTCGCTTGCCTTCGACTGCCGGCGGCGACCTCGTCGCCAGCCCTCGGTTCAAGGGATGCTGAGGCTCTTGCCGACCGTCACCGTGGTGCCGGAAAACGCCGGGATGTGGGCCTCGTGGAAGTAGGCCGTGATGCACACGCCCACGGAGGTGCCGGCGAAAGGACCGGCGTCGAGCTCGGTCGCGGTGACGTGACCGGACGCGTCGAAGGTCACCTTGATGTGCCCCGCGCCCTTCGGCCCGCTCGGCTTGGCGCACGATCCCGCCTTCTTCGCGGCGTCGTTCATCGCCTTGGCCGCGGCTTCTTTGTCGAACGCCGCGCTGCTCGAAGACCCCAGCGCGATCCCGCCGGACTGGTCGTCGGGCGAGCCCCCGAAGACGAGCGGGTAGACGACGGTGACGTTGCCGCCTTCAGGCGGCGGAAACTCGAGCTGCTCGAAATGGCTCGCGACGCACGGCCCCATTTCGGCCGGCAGCGTGCCGGTGGAGCCGAGGTCGCTGCTCAAGCTCACGTGTCCGGTCCTGTCGATGATGATGCGCGTGGACGTCCGCCCGCGGGCGTGCGGATCCTTCTTGAGCGCGTCGTCGTAGCAGGGCTTGAAGCCCGAGAAGCCAGCGCGAACGACGCGTTGGATCTCCTCGGGTGCCAGCTTGCCGGCGTTCGCCGCGCCCGCGCTCGCGCTCGAGGCCGGCGTCGCCGACGAAGCCGTCACCGAGGCGGCGTCCGATTTCGGAGAGCCGCCACAAGCCGCACAAACCCAAGTCGCGTAAAGCAATCCCCTGAAGGCATCCATGCCCCTTGTCGTAGCACGGGGCTGGTTACTTCCACTTTACGCTGCAGCCGATCGCCTGCGTGTCGGCCACGGCCGGCTCTTGCCCGGCGAGCAGCGCCTCGATGGCGTCCTTCAGATCGTGATGGCGCACGGCGCGCGGCTCGCGCTCGTTGTCGTCGATGCGGCCGTGGTAGCGAAGCTTGCGAGCGCGGTCGAAGACGAAGACCTCGGGCGTGAAGCGCGCGCCGAGCGCCCGGACGAAGGCTTGCGAGTCGTCGCGCAGGTAAGGGAAATCGAAGCCCCGCTGCGTCGCCCGCTCGATCATGTGGGCCATGTCGTCGGCGGGATAGCGGGACGCGTCGTTGGCGTTGACCGCCACGAAGGCGACGCCGCGCGACGCGTACTCGCGCGAGATCGCCACGATGCGCTCCTCGTACGCGACCACGTGCGGACAGTGGTTGCATGACACGACGACGACGAGCACCGGCGCGGCCTCGAAGCTCGCGAGCGCGTGACGCTCGCCGTCCGTCCCGGCAAGTCGAAATCCGGACAGCTCGAGCGACGCGAAGAGCGCGCAGTCGCAGTAGCCTTGCCTGCGGCTCGAGCGTGCGGCCCGGTTCACGTTTCACTCCGAACTCTCGCCTGCGGCTCGAGCGTGCGGCAGTGAGAGGCAGAGAGAGAGAGCGCGCGCGCTACTTCGGCGGGGCGGCGTCGAGCTTGGCGCGCTTGCGGCGGCGGCGAGCGGCTTCCGCCTGCTTCTTGCGGCGCTTGACGCTGGGCTTCATGTAGTGGCGGCGCATCTTGAGCTCGCGCAGCACGCCTTCCGAGGCGAGCTTGCGCTTGAGCATCTTGATGGCGCGCTCGATGCCGCGATCGCTCACGAGCACTTCGAGCGGCTTACACTGAATGGCTTCACTAGGCATGGGAGCGGTGGCCTTTAGCACGCTCGGCGGGGCTCCGCCAAGCGGGATCCCCTATTTTTTGCCCTTGCCGGCAAAATACGTGGTGGCGCGCTTGCGGCCCTTCTTCGAAACGAGCTTCTTCCGGAGGGCTTCGGCCAGCGGGCGCGGCATCTCGCGGGAGTCGAGGCCCAGCTTGGTGCGGATCTGTTCGGCGCGCAGGCCCTTGGGGTTGGCGTGGAGCAGGGCGACGATCTTGGTGACGACGCCGGCGATGTCCGTGGCCGAGCGACGGCGCAGGCGGCCACCCTTGCCACGACGGGCGCGCGGCGCAGCGGCCACAGCGGCGACGGCCACGGCACGAGGACGACCCGGGCCGCGCTTGCCGTGCGTGGTCTCGGTGATGATCTCCTCGAGCGACGCCCCGCGGAGCGCAGCCAGCAGGGAGTGTGCAAACTCGGACGCCAGGGCGTTGATCGTGTCGTGGAGGTTGGTGGGCATGCCGCACCATTAGAGGTCGGCACAAATAGGGTCAAGGCAAAATGCGTAGTTCATTACCCACGATCGATCATTTCGCATCTCGGAATATTGCCAGCTCGGCGATTGTGGGTGCCCTCGGAGGCATCGAGCATTAGGCTACCGATCGGCTTGCGCACCCTTGGCGTCCTTCTCTGCTCGGTCTTGTCGCTCTCGGTCGCTTGTTCGGACGGAACGGAGGCGACCGCTGACTCGGGCTCCGACGGCGCGACCGACGCCACGACGACCCCGGGGGACGGGGGGGCGGAGAGCGGCCCCTGCCCCGACGGGATGACGCTCGTCGACACGGAGGGTGGCGTGTGCGTCGACCTCTACGAGGGCGCGCTCGTGCAGCGCGGCCTCGACGGCGGCGAGAGCCCGTGGCCCTTCTACCAGAGCCTCGACACCGTCGACGCGAGCGCCATCCGCGCGGTAGCCGCGCACGGGATCCATCCGCAGGGATACATCAGCGAGGTGCAGGCCGCCGCGGCGTGCGCGCGTTCGGGCAAGCGGCTCTGCACGCTCGCGGAGTGGACCGCCGCGTGCCGGGGCCAGCCGCAGCACGACTACGTCTATCCCTACGGCGACACGTACGACCCGTCGGCCTGCAACGAAGGTCGCGAGAGCCCGATCGTCCGCCTGTTCGGACCGACCCCGACCTACTCGTACCAGGAGCTCAACGATCCGCAGTGCGATCAGCTCGACG
>DATIQP010000517.1:0-2392 GCA_035470765.1 Polyangiaceae bacterium
CTCCGGAGCGGCGGCGGGCGCCGCGGGACCGGGCGGACCGTCCACGGAGAACATCAGGGTGCCCGAACGAGCCGGCGTGGCGGGGGGCGGCTGGTAGGGCGGCTTCGGCGCGACCGGCGGGCTGGGCGGGGAAGCGACGCCACCGATGCGTTGCGGCGCGGGCTGCGGCGTGGGGGGGGCAGGGGGCGGCGCGTGCGCGGGCGGCGCGGGCGGCGCGTGAGCCAGCGGAGCCGCAGCGGCGGCGGGAGCGGCCGCTTCGCGCACACCGATGGCCTTCTTGACCTTGTCGATGAGCTGCTGCGTATCGAAGGGCTTGTCGATGTAGTCGTCGGCGCCCGCGTCCTTGCCCCGGCCCTGGTCGTAGGGGCTGTAGCGGCTGGACATCAGGACGATGGCGGCGCGAGGCAGCCGCTGGCGTACCTCCTTGCAGAGCGCGTAGCCGTCGTCGCCTTCGAGCGCCGTGTCGATGACGACCGCGGACGGGTTCTCTCCGAGCTTTCCGAGCGCGCCGTTGCGGTCGCTCGAGCTGAGCACGTTGAAATCCTCACCCACGAAGGTGATTTCGAGGACCTTGCGCATCGTTGCGCTGTCGTCGACGGCAAGCAGAGTCTTCGGCACGGGCGTCTCCTGGGCGGCCTGATAGCATCGCGGCGCAAGCCGCGGAGCAGGTAAACAGGTGTGCCTCAGGGTACGCGAACATTCGACAATGGTGAAGAGATCCGCAATGCGCCCACCGATGGCAGGCCCCAGGGAGTTCGTCGTGGAGGAGGCGTCCCCTCTGGATGGCGCGATCCGGCGGGCTTTGGGCCTGTCGTGGGGCCAGGCCCGGCGGCTCGTCGAACAGGGCAAGGTCAGCGTCGACGGGGGGCGGGCGGTCGTCCCGACCTTCCGGGTGCGCGCCGGAGCGTCCGTCCGGGTGGATCCGGCGGCTCGTCGCCAGCCGCCCGAGCACGCGCTTTCACCGGAGCGCCTGATCTACGTCGACGCGCACGTCGTCGTGGTGAACAAGCCGGCGGGCGTCAGCACGGTGCCCTACGAGGAGGGCGAGCGAGGCACGCTCGACGAGCTGGTTCGCCGCGAGCTCGGAGCCCGGACGGGCGCGCGAGGCGTCGCGCCCTCGCTCGGGGTCGTGCACCGACTCGACAAAGAGACGAGCGGCCTGGTCGTCTTCACGCGCTCATGGCTGGCGAAGAAGAGCCTCGCGGCGCAGTTTCGCGCCCACACGGTCACGCGCCGCTACCTGGCGATCGCGCGCGGCCGCGTCGCTCCGTGCACCATCGAGTCGCACCTCTTGGCGGATCGCGGAGACGGCCTGCGGGGCTCGCTCGAGCGCGTGCCGGCGCGGATGCGCGCCGGGCGCGAGGGGCAGCGCGCCGTGACGCACGTCGAGCCGCTCGAGGCGCTGCACGAGGGCGAGCTCGAGGCGACGCTCGTGGCGTGCCGGCTCGAGACCGGCCGCACGCACCAGATCCGCATCCACCTGGCCGAGCGAGGTCACCCGCTGCTCGGAGAGCGCGTCTACGGCCGCCCGTTCGGAGCGCGGAGCGTCGAGCCCGAGATCCCCGCGCCGCGCGTCATGCTCCACGCCGCACTGCTCGGCTTCGTCCACCCGAAGACGGAGCGGCCGATGGAGTGGAGCTTGCCGCCGCCGGAGGACTTCATGAAGGTGCTCCGGCGGCTGGGTCACTCGGCGACGTCGAACGACTTCTCCACCGTGATCGGCCCTCCGGAGAAGGGCGGCACGCGCGCGCCGAGGTAGCGGCCGACGATGCACTCTCCGACCTTGGTCTGCGCGAAGATCCCCTGCTCCAGCTCCGCCTTCGTCGCGACGCCGCTCGGCGCGAAGGTGATCTTCACTCGCCCCGTCCCGTGAGGTCCGCCCGGCGGGGCGCAGTCCTGCACGCGCACGCCGCCGAGGACGTCCGCGGCAGCGCGCCTGTCGAACGCGACGTCGTCCGCGCCCCCGCCGATCGTGGGGAGCTCCTGGACCTGCAACGGCCCGGGCAGCGGAACGTCCGCCGCAGGCCGGCTCCCGCGCGCGAAGAGCATGCCGCCTGCGAGCGACGCGCCGAAGAAGACCATGGCGACGGGCAAGACCACCCGCGCCGGGCTCCGGCGGCGCTGCTGCGGCTGCTGTTCGACGAGGCGCGCGCGCAGGCGCCGGTTCTCCTCCTCGAGCTCGCCGACGCGCTTCTCGTGCTCGGCCTCCAGGTGCTCGATGCGCTGGCGGGCGGCCTCGAGATCGCTGCGGAACGGGTCGCTCATGCCTGGATTGTACGACTCAATGGACGAGGAACCAGCGGACGCTCGGCGTGACCTCGAGGTGGAAGTGGTTGCGGTGCTGCCAGTTGTAGTCGGGCGTGAGCTCGACGTTGAACAGGCGCGCCGCCGC
>DATIQP010000518.1:0-11537 GCA_035470765.1 Polyangiaceae bacterium
GAGCATGCGCACGGTGGCGCCCGCGCCAAGGCACGAGAGCAGCGAGATGCAGAGGCCGTGCATGTGGTGCAGCGGCAGCGTGTGGAGCAGCACGTCGGACGGGCGGAGGCCCCACGCCTCGCCGAGCAGCTCCTGCTGGACTGCGAGGTTGCGGTGGCTGAGGACGGCTCCCTTCGGCTTGCCGGTCGTGCCGCTCGTGTAGAGCATCAGCGCCGGGTCGCGTTCGCCGATGGGGATCGTCGGGGCGGGCTGGGCGCCCGGCGCAGGGATGGAGAGGATGGGCCGCCCGCCCGCACACGCTCGCGCGCGCTCGGCCTGATCGCCGGTCACCAACAAGAGGTCCACGTCGCCGTCGTCGCAGAAGAAGGCGCTCTCCGTCGCGGGGTGCAGCGGCGAGAGCACCAGCACGCATGCGCCGCTCTCGAGCGCGCCGAAGAACGCCCCCACGAACCCGGCCCCCGGAGAGGCGAGCAGCGCGACGCGCTTGCCCCGACGATCTCCGAGCAGCGCCGCCACGCTCGCGCTGTGCGCGAGGAGCTCCGCGTGCGGGTGCTCGCCCGCGTCGTCGCGGATCGTCACGCTCGCCGTCGTGTGCCAGCGTTCGAGGAGCTCGCTCACACGTCCGGGTCTATCACGCGGGCGGCGGTCAGTGCAGCTCGCCGATCAAGAAGCCGTGGCCGGAGACGATGACCTCCTCCGGGCTCGCGCCGCCTTGCCGGGCCTCGCCGTTCTCGAAGCGGAAGCCGTGATCGGCGAAGACGAACACGAGGGTGCGAGCCTTCTGAAGGCGCGCGTGCTTGGCGATGACGCAGGCCGTGCCTTCCGCGAGCTCGCCCAGCGTATCCACGGCGCCGTCGCCCGCGGCGGCCAGCGTCGTCTCGACGATGTCGAGCTTGTAGAGATCGCGCGAGCCGACGCGCATGCGGCGCACGGCCTCCGCGGTGCGCCCGCGCATCGGCTCCTGCTCGCGTTCGGCGTCGTAGGGAGCGCGGAGCGCCTCGATGCCGCGCGCCAGGCCCTCGAGCTGGCGCGGCGTCGTGGAGGGCAGGGCGGAGAAGAGGGTGACACGATCGGCCAGCGAAGCGCTGCCCTGGAGCTGCGCGGCGGCGAGCTCCGCCACGCGGGCCGCGAGATCGAAGCGCATCCCGTCGACGAGGAGCATCTGCACCGCGCGCGCCCCGTGCGCGCGCGCCATCTTCGACGCGGCGTCGAACGCGTCGAGCACCATGCGCGGCCGCTTGCCCGTGAGGGCGAAGGTCGGCAGCGCCTCGGAGTACGCACGCGCGAAGGTCCGGCGAAACTCCTCGCGCGCAGCGATGGCGCGGTGCTCGTGGAGCCCGGCGTCGATCGCGGCCGCGAGCGGCAAGTAGCTCTGCGCGAAGAGCCGCTCGAACGACACGAGCGTCTGCGGCCCGCGCGCGGCGTCGAGGGCTTGCGCGTACGTGCGCCATTCGAAGGCCGCCTCCGTCGCCGACTCCGTTTCCGTCTCGGAAGTCGAAGTCGGCTTCGAGTTCGACTTCGAAGCCGCCTCCGTCTCCGAGGCCGCCTCCGTCTCCGAGGCCGCCTCCGCTTCCGCCTCTGACCCTGCCTCCGCCTCCGCCTCCGCCACAATCGACGGAGGCGCGGCCACCATCATCGCCAGCGAGATCGACGCGGGCTCGATCACCGGCTCCGGCGCGGGCGTGACCGGCGGCGCGGGCGTGAACTCCGGCGCCGGCGTGGGCTCGGCGCCCTGAAGCACGAAGTCCAGCGGGCGCGTCACCACGAACGCGGGCACGTCCCGGTCCGATTCGCTGAGCACCAGCACGAGCGGCCGCTCCTCCGTGGCGCGCGCGTGGAACGCGAGCAAGCGCGCGTCGGCGGCGTCGAGCCCGCCGACCGGAGCGCACAGCGCGCGAAGCGGGCCGATGTCCAGCACCAGACCCGAGAAGCCCGTGCGCCGCGCGCGGAAGAGCTGGTCGCTGAGGCGACCGTCCTCGTCTCCGTCGGCGCCGAAGCCTGCCGCGGAAGCGCCGCGCGCTCGAAGGGCGGCCTCGATGCACTCCTCGAAGCGCTCGGCCAGCGCCCCACGTCGCGTGCCCTGCGTCGGCACCGAGACGATCAGTCCTCCCTGCGCCGCGAGCGAAGCGACAACCTCGGGCGCGCCCGCGGCGGTGACGAAGCGCAGCCCGCCCTGGAGCGATGCGGCTTCGCTTCGTGCGCCGTGCACCACGGCCGTTCCGATCCCCGACTCCGTGTATACTGCATCAATCTGCTGCATACCACGAGCTAGGCACCATTTCCTGGCTTTGGCCCAGTTTTTGACGACCAGATCCGCACGAAAGGGCGCTGCGAGCCGTTGACACCTCCATCGAGCCCCTTACGATGATCGCTGTTCCCTCTGCCAGGTACGTGATTGTTGGAATGCATGGATCCCTTACATCGAATGAACCAGGGTGGTTATGGCCGTCCGGTGTGCACGCCGGGCCGCCGCAGCGATGCGGCGGATAACTCGGAAGCCTAAAGCGCGGTCAGCGCCTCCCACCTAGCTGATGCTAGGGGTTCATGACATCCACACACGGCCAACGGCGGAGTGGAACTCCTGACGGGCTCGCTGAGAGGCGGGCCCGTCGCCTTTTAAGCGTCGCGCGCGCGATGACGACGGGCGCGCGCTCGTCGATAGCTGCTTGATCCTGCCGGCCTGATGCGTTACCCAGCGAGCATGGCGAACGTAGAGAGCAACACGGGCGACCCCACCCAGGCGGAGCAGAAGCAGACCTGGGCGCCGATGAAGCTCACCGTCCTCGGGATCGTGACGCTCGGTCTCGCCCTGACGCTCATCGTCTTCATGGCCACGCGCCTGACGACGTGCATGTACCTCGACGGCTCGCACTGAGCTGAGCCGAGTCGCGCCGAAAACGTGACCGCGCACGGCTGATTTGTCACCATTTCGGGGTGCCTCCCGAAGTCGACATCTCGCGCCCCGTCGCGCAGCGCCTGCTCGCGGTGATGGACCGGAAAGACCACTGGGCCTGGCCGGCGTTCACGAGGCCGGGGCTCTCGCGCGACCAGCTGCTCGTGCACTTCCAGCACGAGTACCTCGTCTACGTGCGGGACTTCCCGGTCTTGCTGGCACGCACGCTCGGGCAGACGCCGCCCGATGCCGAGGCGCGCCGCGCGCTGGCCGAGAACCTGTACGAGGAACAGACGGGGGGCCTCTCGCGGACCGCGCCGCACCCCGAGCTCTTTCTTTGCATGATGCAAGGGTTGGGGTTCGATCGGTCGCTCTTCGACGAAAACGCGTGCGAGCTGCACCCCGCGGCGCGCGACTACCGGCAGATGCTCTGGTCCGAGAGCGCGGCGCCGCCGTGGCAGGCGGCGTGCGCGCTGCTCACGATCTTCGTGGAGGGCAGCAAGAACGAGCGCGCCGAGCTCGCCGGGACGTTCGTGCGCCCGCGCGGCGACGCCGCGGTGGAGCGCCACCCGCTCGTGATGCACTACGGCTGCCCGCCGGAGGCGATGCGCCTCGCGCGCGCCCACGGCGACGTCGAGGGCGGGCACCGGCACGACGCGTGGAAGCTAGTCCTCGGTCACACGGCCGACGGCGACGACACCGGGCGCGCCGTCGTCGCCACGTGCGAGCGCGCACTCGCCGCGTGGCACCGCTACCGCGACGGCGTGGCCGAGCGAATGCGCCTGCAGCGCGAGGCCGCCTGACGCCTCACGGGAAGCTCAGCACCGCGCCCTCGCCGAGCGCGGCGATCTTCCCATCCACGACGCCGAGCACGTCCTTGCGCCGCTGATCCACGCTCGCGAGGACGTGGGCGCCGAGCAGCGGGACGCCGGGCTCTTCCTCGCCGATCGCGTCGGCCAGCGAGATCGGATCGATCGCGCGGAGCCGCGCGACGAGCGAGCGCGAGAAGCGGTCGCACCCGCGCACCAGGCCCATCTGCGCCGCGAGCGGCGCGGGCGGAGGCGGATCGGCGAACGCCCCGTCGTTGTCGACGAAGAGCAGCGTGCGCGTCGCGCGATCGATGGCGACGTTCGCCCCGCTCCAGCGATCCCAGTTCGCCGTGAGGGCGTCGAAGACGAGGAGCGTGGACACCTGGGCGGCGATGTCTCGCTCTTCGGCGGGGATGTCCCCGCCGTGGACGAGCCAGGCCTTCCACCGGACCTTCTCGGAGGGCCTCTCCAGCGGATAGAACTCGAGCTTGTCGATCCACGGCATGAGCGCGCCGTAGACGCGGCCGCTTCGATCGACGACCTCGTCGTCGAACAACGACAGAGCCTTGGCGTCGGTCGCCGCCGCTGCGGCGCGGAGCTCGGCGCGCGGCATCGTGCGGATCGCCGCCGGTGGGACGTTCCGCAGCCCCAGCAGCTTGGCCAGCCGGTACGAAGCGACCTCGCCGCGGTAGCGCTTGTGGCCGCGCTTCGACTCCGGCTTGTACGCGGCGCGCAGCCCGCCGGCGAAGTCCACCCGGAAGACCACCGACGTGTGGCCGATGCTCTTGGCCTCGACCGGGACGACGCGCGCGTACTTCGCGAGCTTCGCCTCGTCGGGGGCGCCGTCTCCTGCGTCGAGCCCGCCGGGAGGAGCCAGCGAGGGCTCGGCGTCGGCAAAGACGAAGTGCAGCCCCGCGTCGATCGGGGTGACGCTGGCGGACGGCGCGGGGCCCGTGGTCGCCGGGGCCTCGGTCCGGCAGCCGAGAAGGATCGCCGCGATCGCGAGCACCTTCCACGGCGCCGCGCTCACCGCGATTCTCCGAGCACCCTCTCGCGCAAGAACGCGAGGATCTTCTCGTCGATCAGCTCGTGCTGCTCGAGCGGCGCCGCGTGGCTGCCTTCCTTGGCGACGAGCAGCTCGGCCGGGGGAATCGACTTGGCCATCGACTCGGCCAGAAACAGAGGCGTGAACGTGTCGCGCTCGCCCGCGACGACGAGCGTCGGCACGGTGATCTTCGGCAGGAGATCCTCGGCGCTGTGCTCGCCCGCGGCGCTCAGCATCGCGAGGAACAGACGCAGGTCCATGGCGCGCATGTGCGTCACGTAGGGCCGCATGTCCTCCATGCTGAAGCGCGTCTGATCGAGGTCGCCGGCCTTGAGCGCGAGCTTGAGCGCGATCTCGGTGGGGATGCGCTCCCACACCGCGCGCACGAGCGCCGGGTGCTTGTGCACGGCCTCGACGATCTTCGGCAGCACCATGTCGAGGATGGGCACGCCGCGGAAGGTCTTGGTGACGCGGCCGTACGAGCCGCACAAGAGGACGATGCCGCGCACCTTGTCGCCGTGCCGGCGCAGCTCCTCGAGCACCACCTGGCAGCCCATCGAGTGCCCGAGCAGGACCACGGGCGGATCGCCGACGGAGCGGCGCACGGCGGCGAGGTCGTCGGCGTGGGCGGCGATGTCGACGCGGTTCTTGTCGGCCGGCATCGCGCTGCGCCCGTGCCCGCGGTAGTGCCAGTGCACGACGGGCGCGGCCTCGGCGAGATCATCGTAGAGGTACTTCCAGATGAAGCCGTCGCACGCGATGCCGTCGCACAGCACCGCGTGGACCTGCTGCGACTTCGGCTCCGTGCTCGCGCCGCGCTTCGGGCGCGTGCGGACGAACAAGCGGGTGCCGTCGTCGGCCGTTGCGAACGCCTGCGACGTGCCGTCGCCAGCGCTCTCGCCCGTCACTCTGTATCGTCCTCTTCGCCGCCCTCGACGTCGTTCACGCTCGGGAGCTTCTTGATCTCGAGCCGGGAAATCTTCCAGGCGCGCTGCACGACCCATGAGAGCGACCGGTCCAGCCGCGCTGCCTCTTCTTTGATCTCCTGGAGCATCGACTCCGGGAAGTAGAGGCTTTGCTTCCGCTTGTCGGTCTTGGAAGCGTCGGGACTGCTGCGGTTTTGGTCCTTCTCGCCAATGGCCAAGATGTTCCTCCTACGGCTGGGGGCGTTTTGACTACATCCGGAGTTTACCAGCGATGTTGAGCGCGTGACTACGACAAAGAGGGGTGGGTCGCAGACGTGCTACCCCTTGGGACCATGAGACTGCGGATGGCGTTCGCGCTATTTGGGGCCTTCGCGGCCGGGCTGATGACCCACTCCGTGCTCGACGCCCAGGCGAAGCCGGCGGCCGACAGCCCCTACGCCGCGATGGGCCAGCTGGGGCGGGTGCTGGCCCTGGTCGAGAACGAGTACGTCGATCCCGTCGATCGCACGAAGCTGGTCAACGGCGCCATCGCCGGCATGGTCGACGATCTCGATCCTCACTCGAGCTACATGCCCGCGCAGGAGTACAAGGACTTCCAGGACGACACCGAGGGCAAATTCGCCGGCATCGGCGTCGAGGTGGACATCCGCGGCGACGTCATCACCGTGCTGGCGCCCATCGAAGGGTCGCCCGCGTTCAAGGCCGGCATCAAGAGCGGCGACCGGATCCTGGCCGTCGACGGGCAGACGATCCGCGAGCTCGGCTACGACAAGCTCGTTCGACGGATGCGCGGCACGCCCGGGACGCACGTCCACGTCACGATCGCCCGCGCGGGCCACGCCGAGCCGCTGACCCTCGATCTGGTGCGCGCCGAGGTGCACATGTCCAGCGCGCGCGGCCGGGCCATGGCCGGCGGCGTGGCCTACGTGCAGCTGAAGGTCTTCCAGGACAAGAGCCACGACGAGTTCGTCAACGTGGTGGCGAAGATCCGCCAGGAGTCCAAGGTCCCCATCACCGGCGTGCTCTTCGACCTCCGCAGCAACCCGGGCGGGCTGGTCGATCAGGCGTCGGCCGTCGCCGACGAGTTCTTGTCGTCGGGGACGATCTACACGATGCGCCATCGCGGCCAGATCTCCGAGCAGGCGACCGCTCACGGGGGCGGCGCGTTCGTGGACGTGCCGGTGGTCGTGCTCGTGAACGAGCAGAGCGCGAGCGCGGCCGAGCTCGTGGCCGGGGCGCTGCAGGACCTCGGCCGCGGCACCATCGTCGGCGCGACGACCTTCGGCAAGGGCGTCGTGCAGTCGATCCTGGACCTGCCGGGCGGCGCCGGTTTGAAGCTGACGACGGCGCGCTACTACACGCCGAGCGGCCACGCGGTGCAGGCCGACGGGATCCACCCGGACGTGACCGCGACGCCTCTGCACAAGCCCGACGGTGGGATGCCGATCTTCCACGAGTCCGACTACGAGGGCGCGATGGCGGGCGAGGGCTCCAAGGGGCGCGACGGCGGCGTCGTGGTCACCTACGACACCCCGGACGCCGGCTCGCCGGCCGACGTGCTGACGCAAGACATGCCCGAGGACCCCCGCACGGGCCGGGACCCTGTCATGCGCATCGGCTACGAGGTGCTCCTGCGAGCGATGAAGGCGACAGGCGGGCGGCAGTGAGCGGGCGCGAGCCGGCGAGCGACGCGACGTCGCGCTTCTCGGATCGCGTGGACGACTACGTCAAGTACAGGCCGAGCTACCCTCCGGCCGTCATCGACACGATCGAGTCGCGCGCGCGCCTCCCCGCTGGAGCGCGCATCGCCGACGTGGGCTCGGGGACGGGGATCTCGGCGAAGCCCTGGCTCGAGCGCGGCTACGAGGTCTTCGGCGTCGAGCCGAACGACGCGATGCGCGCGGCGGCGGAGCGGCTCCTCGGCGCGTACGCGAGGTTCCACAGCGTGCGCGGCACGGCGGAGGCGACGACCCTCCCGGACGCGTCGGTCGATCTGGTCGTCGCGGCGCAGGCCTTCCACTGGTTCGAGCCCCGAAAGGCGCGTGCCGAGCTGCGCCGCATCCTCGTCCCGCCGTTTCGAGCGGCGCTGGTGTGGAACGAGCGGCTGACCGAGGGCGCGTTCCTCGAGGCCTACGAGGGCGCGCTGCTCGAGCACGCGATCGACTACGCCAAGGTGGACCATAGGAACATCGACGCGGCGGCGATCGAGCAGTTCTTCGGCGGCCCGTTCGAGCAGCTAGTCTTCGAGAATGCGCAGCGCTTCGATCGCGAGGGCTTCCTCGGCCGCGCGCTGTCGTCGTCGTACGTGCCGCAGCGAGGCCACCCGAAGCACGAGGCGATGATGGCCGCGCTCGGTCGAATCTTCGACGCCCACCAGCAGGGCGGCGCCGTGGAGTTCCGCTATCGGACCGTGCTTTACTTGGGCGCGCTGAAATGAACCTGGACCTCGCTCGCCCCAGCGGCGTCGTGCGCCTCGCGCGGGACGCCGCGTTCCGCCGCTTGATGGGCCTCCCTCCGGACGTGCTCCGCCGCATCGCGGGGCCGCCTGTGGTCGTCGACGGGCAGACGCTCGACGTGCACCTGCAGACCATGCTCGACGCGAGCCGCCGCATGGGCGTCGAGCAGCTCCAAGAGGTGCAGGCGGCCCGCCTGCAGATGGAGGAGGACACTCGCACGGTCGCGGTCGCAGCGCCGTCGATGAGAAGAGAGCGCCACGTCTCGATCCCGGGACCCGGCGGCGTGATGAAGGCGCGCGTCTACACGCCGCGCACCGCGCCGGTCACGCCGGGCCTGCTGGTGTACTTCCACGGCGGCGGATTCGTGACGGGCAGCCTCGCCTCGCACGAACCCGCGCTCCGGCAGCTCGCGCACGACAGCGGCGTCGTCGTGGCGTCGGTCGACTACCGCCTCGGCCCGGAGCACCGCTTCCCGGCCGCCGTGGACGACGCGCTCGCGGCATGGCTTTGGGCGCGAGAGCACGCCCACGAGCTCGGGTGCGATCCGAAGCGCGTCGGCGTGGGCGGCGACAGCGCGGGCGGTGGCCTCGCCGCGGTGGTCAGCCACCTCGCGCGCGACCTCGGTGGACCGCCGCCGGCGCTGCAGCTCCTGATCTACCCGGCGATCGACTGGTCTCGCTCGAGCGCGTCGCACCGCACGTTCGCGAAGGGTTTTTTCCTCGAGGAGGAGCGCACGTTCTGGTTCGAGAAGCACTACCTCAACAGCCTCGAGGAGCGCGACGACCCGCGGGCCTCGCCGATCCGGTTCGCCCGCTTCGACGGGCTGCCTCGCGCCGTCGTCGTCACGGCCGGCTTCGACATCCTGCGGGACGAGGGCCGGACCTACGTCGCGGCCCTCGAGCGCGCGGGCGTGCCGGTCGACTTCTGCTGCGAGACGAGCCTCATCCACGGTTTCTTCAACATCGGCGTCGTCTCCGCCGCGCACGCGGCGAACCGGCGCATCGCGCGCCGGCTCCGCGAGGCCCTCGTCTAGCTCGCTCGTTCAGGCGGCGGCCGCCGCGTGGCCGGCCGCCGCACCGCTGACGAGCGCGTCGAGCCACCCGCGCCGCCGATCGGCGATCGCGTCGCCCGCGACGTACAGGTTCGGCGCGGCGCGGAGCGAAGAGCCGACGAGGACACCGACTTGCTCGATCGCGGGGGTTTGAGAGCGCGGCCACGTGAGCTCCTCGGGCGGGACGCCGAAGAGCGAGCCCGGGATGCCGAGCGGGCGGCCCCGGACTCCGAGCGTGACGGGAGCCTCGTACGTGAGGGCGAACGGGCCGTGCGGCGCGGGAGGGACCGCCGTGGCCAGGACGGCCTCTCCGGGCGCATAGGCGATGCCCCCACCGACGAGGCCGCCCGTTGCGAGGACGACGGCGTCGGCTTCGATCGCGTCGCCCGCTTCGAGCGTGACGGTGCACCCGTCGGTCTTCGCCGCCACTCGCCTGACCAGGCCAAGGCGAGCTTCGACCTTCGCTGCGCGCAGGCACCGGTCGCGCGCTCGCTCGAAGCGCAGGCCCGAGGGCCCGTCGTGGCCGACGAGCGCCTCGCCGCAGGCGACGCCGACCCTCTCCGAGAGCGCGCGAGCCCGGGGCGCGTCGCAGCCGAGCCACGGCGGGAGCAGCACGGCGGAGAACGTGCCTCCTTGCGCGAGCGCGGCGCGGATCCGCTCGGCGGCGTGATCCAGCCGGGCGTCGTCGTCGTGCAGCGCGGCGAGCTCGGCGTGGTGCATGGCGCGCTCGCGGGCGTGCACGAAGAGCGAAGCCGGCCGCGCGACGAAGTCCCGTTCGCCGTACGCGCCGAGGTGCCGCGCGAGGGTCATCGCATGCCAGCCGGGGTGCTCGACCGCGACCACGAGCACGGCACCCGCGCCGGCGCCGAGATCGAGAAGGGCCGCATCGCGCCCGTCGGCGCGCCGGATCACCCCGCCGGTCGTGGCGAGCGTGCACTCCCCGAGCGCGAACCCTCCGAGCGCGTCGAGCACGCCGCGGGCCTCGGGCGCGAGCGCCGCCGCGGCCGGGCCGTCCTCCCACGAGCCCGAGTCGATGGCGCCTCCGGAGAGCGACGTCGCGCCCGGGCGCCCGCGCACGATCGTCACCTCTGCACCGGCGCGAGCCGCCGCGATCGCCGCGGCGGTGCCCGCGATCCCGCTGCCCAGGACGGCGACGCGACGCGCGGTCATCGGCCGCTCCGCAGCCCGATCGCGGAGCGCATCTCGGCGAGCGCGGTGGCCTCTTGCCGCGCCTGGTCCGGGCCGAGCGCCGCGACGCGCATCTTCGCCTGGCGCTCGAGGAAGGCCCGCGCCTGGGCCAGGCCTTCGCGAGGCGCGAGCTCGCGCTCCTCCGCGACGATCTGCCCGCAGCGCACGGCGCAGCGCATGCCGCCGCACGCGCCAAGCCCGAGGCGCGTGCGCCGCGCGACGTCGTCGACGGTGCGCGCGTGCTCCGCGCGGACGGCGTGGCGGACCTCGGCGGCGAGGACGGGCTCGCACGCGCACACGACCTCGCGTGCGTGCGGATCGCGCCGGACATTGGCGAGGACGTGCTCCGCGCGCGCCCCGTGACGGAAGACGATGCGACGCGCGGCGACGGGCGAGAGCTCGTTGCGCTCGGCGAGGGCGAGGGCGTCGGGGACGCTCTCGCCGCCGGGCAGGGGCTTCTGGTGAGTCGTGCAGAAGGACGACGGGGCGAGGTCGCGCGCGATGCGATCGCTCATCTCCTGGGCGAAGAGGCGATAGCTCGCGAGCTTGCCGCCGATCATGGAGAAGACCCCCGGTGCTCCGTCCGCCTCGTGGTCCACGATCGCGTGCTCGCGCGAGAGGGCGTCCTCCATGCGGCCGTACTCGTAGAGCGTCGGGCGGACTCCGGCGTACGTGCCGATGGCGCGCGCGGTGCGGATCGACGGAAAGACCCGTGCGACGCCCTGGACCAGGTAGCGCACCTCCTCGCTCGTCGACACCACCTCGTCGAGGTCTCCGAAGTAGTCGTCGTCCGTGGTGCCGACGATGCTGACGTTCTGCCACGGCATGACGAAGATCTGCCGGCCGTCGACGGCCTCGGAGAGCACGCCGTAGTTCGACAGGCGGCGGTCGTAGACGACGTGGATGCCCTTGCCGGGGCGGAGGCGCACGCGCGAGGCGGGGAGCTTGCCCAGCGAGGCGGTGATGGGGCTCCAGGCGCCAGTCGCGTTCACGACGACACGCGCGCGCACGCGGACGGTCGACTGATCGAGCTGGTTGCGCGCGACGAGGACCCAGCCGCGCTCCTTGTCCTTGCCGGGAGCGCGCGCCAGCCGCTCGAGCGTCGTGTGGACGTGGAGCTTCGCGCCGTGCTCCTCGGCGTCGGTGGCGTTGAGGATGCAGAGCCGCGC
>DATIQP010000519.1:0-29278 GCA_035470765.1 Polyangiaceae bacterium
CGAGTGGTCCGTCGACTATGCGTGACCGAGGAGCCCGCCGAGCTTGCGCCGTCGGGGCGGATCGGGGTCGTTGTCGCGCAGGTAGCGCAGGTTCACGAAGTTGATGGCGACGTGCGCTGCGATGCAGCCGGCGAGCTGGCCCGTGAGCGCGTAGATGACGGCCATGCCGAGGCCCACGGCGAACGCCGAGGCCGCCCAGAACCAGCGCCCCGCGCCGCGCACCTGGTGCAAGGCTCCGAACAGCACCGAGGAGAGCCACACGCCCAGCACCACGGAGAGGAAGCCGCGGAAGAAGAGCTCCTCGGCGACGCCGCTCGCGAGCGCCATCAAGGCGATCCCCGCGTCGTCGCTGCTGCGGACGAAGGGGCGTAGCGCGACGTGCAGAGCGCGCGCCCATCCCGCGCGCGCCGCCAGCCGCCGCGTCGCGATGATCACGAGGGCGGCGAAGGCGCCGCCGAGCACGAGCGACGCCACGACCGCCTCGCCGCCGGCCGTGGGCAGCCACGGGGCGCGCGACAGCGGGCGCTTGCCGAACGCGACCGCCAGGATCGCCCCCAGCGCGGCCACCAGGCCGTAGGCGAGCGCCAGCCACCCGGCGAGCCGCGAGGGTCGACCCTCGGGGCGAGCGCCCCGTCGCAGGTAGCCATCGTGGCGCGAGCGGCCGTCGTGCAGCACGCCTACTGGATCGCACGGCGCGGCCATGGGCGCAACGGCCCCGCCCCCCACCTTCGGCTCCGAACTCCGGCGCGGGCCGTGATAGAGTCGGCGGGACGTGTCGAACAGCCTCAGCCCCCAGGAACGTCCACGCGTCCTCATCGTCGATGACGAGAAATTCATCCGCGATATCCTCGCCGACTTCCTCGGCATGGAGGGTTACGCCGTGCGGACCGCCGAGGACGGCGCCGCCGCGCTGACCGAGCTACGCACGCAGAGCTACGACATCGTCATCAGCGACCTCAAGATGCCGCGCATGGGCGGCATCGAGCTGCTCGAGCAGATGTCGACGACGGCGCCCAACGCGCTCACCGTCATCATGACCGGCTTCGGCACCGTCGAGACGGCGATCGACGCGATGAAGCGCGGCGCCTACGACTACATCCTCAAGCCGTTCAAGGTCGAAGAGGTCATCCACGTCGTGCAGCGAGGCCTCGAGAAGCAGCGCCTCGCCGCGGAGAACATCCGCCTCAAGGAGGCGCTCTCGCTCTACAAGGTGAGCGAGGCCATCCAGGCCAGCCTCTCGCTCGAGCAGGTGCTCACGACCGTCAGCGACACGGCGCTGCACGAGCTCGGCGCCGACTGGGTCTCCACGTGGCTCGACGACGGCCAGGGCGGCTACTTCGAGCGCCAGCACCTCGCCACGGCGAGCGAGGCCTCCGCCGCAGAGCTCCCGCCGGACGTCGGCGCGCTCGAGCCGGCCGCGTTCATCGAGCACTTCAAGGAGAGCTCGATGCTGCTCGAGCACGGCATGCGCGCCGAGCGCTTCTTCGCCAAGCGCTCGAGCGTCCCGCCGCAGTCGCTCGTGGCCGTTCCGCTCCGCAGCCATCGCGGCGAGACCCGCGGAGCCGACAACAAGCCCAAGCTGCTCGGCTGGATCTGCGCCCTCGCCTTCGCGAGGACCAAGCGCTTCGACGAAGGCCAGCGCAAGGTGCTCGCGATCGTGGGCTCGCGCGCCGCCGCCGCCATCGACAACGCGCGCCTCTACGAGGACCTGCAGGCCACCTTCCAGCAGACCATCGAGGGCCTCGCGCAGGCCATCGACAAGATGGACCGCTACACCGCGGGCCACTCGAGCCGCGTCGCGACCTACGCCGTCTACCTGGCCTTGCGCCTCGGCATGGGCGAGCACGAGCAGGAGATCGTGCGGCAGAGCGCGCTGATGCACGACATCGGCAAGATCGGTTGCGTGCTCAACCTCAACAAGCCGGGCAAGCTCACGCAGGACGAGTACGAGATCTTCAAGAAGCACCCCGGGTTCGGGCGCGACATCCTCGATCCCATCAAGTTCCTGCACCCTCTCATCCCCGGCGTGCACCTGCACCACGAGCGCTGGGACGGGCGCGGCTACCCGCTCGGCCTCAAGGGCAACGACGTGCCTCTGATGGCGCGCATCATCGCCGTCGCCGACACCTACGACGCCATGACGAGCGACCGCGCCTACCGCGGCGCGCTCCCGCACGAGGTCGCCGTCACCGAGATCGAGCGCTGCTCGGGCACGCAGTTCGATCCCGAGGTGGCCCAGACGTTCACGAAGTGGCTCGACGAGCTGCGCGAGGAGTTGCGGGCGAAGGGCTCGCACGTTCCGGAGTGACGAGCCGCCCGCGTGGCGACGCGGTGGTCACGCTCGTGCTCGGTGGCTACGGCACCGCCGCCGCGGAGCTCACCCTTCCCTGACTCCGTCTCCGCCTCTACCGCCTCCCCTTTTCCCTCCCCTGTCTTTGCGGTACATACGCCCATGGCTCTGACGGACCTCCACGAGTGTCTCACCTTCGATGACGTCCTCCTCGTCCCGCAGTACAGCGACGTGCTGCCGAAGGACGTCGACGTTCGATCGCGGCTGACCAAGAGCATCGAGCTCAACATCCCGCTCCTCTCGGCGGCGATGGACTCGGTCACCGAGGCGCGCACCGCGATCACGATGGCGCGCGAGGGCGGCATCGGCATCATCCACAAGAACTTGCCGCCGGAGTACCAGGCGCGCGAGGTCGAGAAGGTCAAGCGCGCCGAGAGCGGCATGGTGCTCTCCCCGGTGACGGTGCGGCCCGAGCAGTCCCTGCGCGACGCGCTGGCGCTCATGCACGAGCACAACGTCTCGGGCCTCCCGGTGGTCGAGGGCGACAAGCCCGTCGGCATCCTCACCGCGCGCGACATCCGCTTCGAGCGCAACCTCGATCAACCCGTCAGCGCGCTCATGACGAAGGAGCTCGTGACGACGTCGCCCGGCGTCTCGGCCGATCGCGCCAAGCAGCTGCTCCACGAGCACCGCATCGAGAAGCTGCTCGTCGTCGAGGCAGGCAAGCTCGTCGGCCTCATCACGATCAAGGACATCCTCCAGGCGGACCGGAACCCGCAGGCCGTCAAGGACAAGAAGGGCCGCCTGCGCGTCGGCGCGGCGATCGGCCCGGGCCCGGACCGCGAGGAGCGCACCGCGGCGCTGGTCGCGGCCGGCGTGGACGTCATCGTCATCGACACGGCGCACGGCCACTCGAAGGGCGTGATCGAGGCGGTGCGTGCGACCAAGAAGGCCTACCCGCAGCTCGATCTCATCGCGGGCAACGTCGCCACGGCCGAGGGCACCGAGGCGCTCATCGACGCCGGCGTCGACGCGGTCAAGATCGGCATCGGCCCCGGCAGCATCTGCACCACGCGCGTGGTCGCGGGCGTGGGCGTGCCTCAGGTCAGCGCCATCGCCGACTGCGCGCGCGTCGCGGCGCGCCACGGCGTGCCCATCATCGCCGACGGCGGCGTGAAGTACTCGGGCGAGGTGGTGAAGGCCATCGCCGCGGGCGCGAGCACCGTGATGCTCGGCTCGCTCTTCGCCGGCACCGACGAGGCGCCCGGCGACATGGTCCTGTACCAGGGCCGCTCCTACAAGATGTACCGCGGCATGGGCTCGCTCGGCGCGATGAAGAAGGGCAGCAAGGACCGCTACGGCCAGTCGGGCTCGGCCGACGAGAAGCTCGTCCCCGAGGGAATCGAGGGGCGCGTGCCGTACCGCGGCGCGCTCGCGTCGATCCTCCACCAGCTCGTCGGCGGGCTGCGCGCCGGCATGGGCTACACGGGGTCCCGCTCGGTCACCGAGCTGCACGAGCGGGCGCGCTTCGTGAAGATCACCTCGGCGGGCCTGCGCGAGAGCCACGTGCACGACGTGATCATCACCGAAGAAGCTCCGAACTATCGCAGCTGATTCCATGCGGCGCAGCATCACCGCCAAGTGGCTGGGCCGCGTCGGCTACGACGAGGCGCACGCGCTGCAGAAGGAGCTGCTCCGCAAGCGGCTCGACAAGGAGATCGGCGACACGCTGCTGCTCCTCGAGCACGACCCCGTCGTGACGCTCGGGCGCGGGGCCGACGCCGAGAACGTCCTCGGCGGCGAGACTGCCCTGCGCACCAAGGGCGTGCACCTCGCCGAGACCGGTCGAGGCGGAGACGTGACCTACCACGGCCCCGGGCAGCTCGTGGCGTACCCGATCGTGGACCTCCGGCCCGAGCGGTGCGACGTGCGGCGCTACGTGAACGATCTCGCGCGCGTGATGATCGCGCTCTGCGCAGACGCCGGCCTCGGCGCGGGCGTCATCCCCGGCGACTCGCGCTACGTCGGCGTCTGGGTCGACCTCGACTCGCCGGCACGCTGGACCGAGATCACCGCGGACGACGCGCGCTTCCCGCACCGCCGCCTGGCGAAGATCGGCGCGATCGGCGTGCGCCTCTCGCACTGGGTGACGATGCACGGCTTCGCCTTCAACGTGGCGACGGACCTCGCCGGCTTCTCGCTCATCGTGCCGTGCGGCATCCGCGAGTACGGGGTGACCTCGCTGTCCGCGCTGGGCGTGACGCCTGCTCCGCTGGAGGACGTCGCCGAGCGTGCGGCGGAGCACTTCGGGCGCCTCTTCGACGCCGACGTGGCCCTCGAGCGCTGACGCTCAGCGGGTGGCGACGACCATGACGTTGGAGAACGGGGTGCTGCCCCAGCTCGGCAGGACGCGGACGGCGAAGCCTGCGCGCTCGAGCGGCGCGGCGAACGCGGCGATCGGCAGCACGCGCACGCGCTCGCCGACGTTGTAACCGAGGAAGGTGGTCACGGCCTCCTGCGCGCGCGTCGTCGCGCTGCGCCAGCCGCGGTCCGGATCCAGCTCGCGAAGGACGAGGCATTTGCGTGCAGACCGCATGCACCTGTCCAGCACCTCGAGCTGCTGCTTGTCCGTCAGGTAGTGCAGCACGTCGACGAGCAGCAGCGTGTCGCAGGGCGGCGGCTCGAAGCTCCGCACGTCGCCCTTCTCGAAGCTCATCGCGAGGGCGGGTGGGCGAAGCGCCGCGTCGCGCCCCTCTTCGAGCTTGGGCTCGTCCCAGTCCACGCCGACGACGCGCGTGGCGACACCCGCCTCGAGCAAGAGGATGCCCATCTGACCGCGGCCGCAGCCGACGTCGACCACTTCGCCGAGCCCCTCGGGCTGCTCGCGGCCCAGCGCGACGAGCTGCCGCGCGATGGGATCGCTCCCGAGCTTGCCGCGGGCGTACATCCGGGACGCGATCCGCGCGTAGCGCTCCGCCACGCGACGCACGAGCTCGGGATCGATCGCTTCCGCCGCAGCCGTCATCGCGCGCCGTTTAGCACGCGTCTTGCGCGGCTGTGCAATTTTCCAGCCGTGCGTGCGCTCGCGCGGGTGGTTATTCTGAGTTGGCGTGGTGCTCCACGACCCTCTCCCGGACCCGCTCACCGTCGGAGACATTCTCGTCTCGGAGAACGACGAGGGTAGGTTCCGCAAGATCCAGCTCCGGCGGTTCGCCGGGCCGCGCGCCTACGCCGGCGCGATGGATCCGATCCGCATCGCGCACCTGACGGACCTGCACGTCGGCCGCGTCACGCCGATGCGCATCCAGAACGAAGCGGTCCTGATCGCCAACGCCGCCAAGCCCGACTTCGTCTTCATCACGGGCGACTTCGTCTGCCACAGCCAGAGGTTCTTGGACCAGCTCGAGACGATCATCGCCGCGTTCACCTCGCCCGTCGTGTGCGTGCTCGGCAACCACGATCACTGGTCCGGCGCCGACGAGGTCCGGCACAGCCTCCAGCGCGCGGGGGCGCTCGTCCTCGACAACCAGCACACGACGCTGCAGGTCCGCCACCAGCGGCTTCAGGTCGTCGGCCTCGACGACGCCTACACGACGCACGCGGATCGCGATCGCGCCGTGCGCGGCCTGCGGCACGACCTGCCGTCGATCGCGCTCTCGCACATCGCCGAGGAAGCAGACGGCCTCTGGGCGGCGGGCATCCCGCTCGTGCTCTCGGGCCACACCCACGCCGGGCAGATCACCCTCGCGCGCCTGCACGAGATCGCGCTCGGCCACCTCGTCGGCCACCGCTACGTCCACGGCCTCTACGGCGACCGGCGCGCCCACGGCGCGGTCTACGTCGGCGCGGGCCTCGGCGCCGCGGTGATGCCCGTGCGCATCGGCGCCCGAGCGCGCCGCGAGATCACCATCTTCGAGCTCGGCACCGAGCCGGGGACGTTCGCCGAGGACCACGACGAGCAAGAGGCGCTGCCCGGCCGCGCGCCCACCGCGCGCACCATGATGAAGCGCTTCGCCGCGGTGCAGAAGAAGCGCCTCCGCCGCGAGCGCCGCGGCTGAGAAATCAACGCACGGCGGGCGGAGGGCTGGACTTCGCCCGCTCGGTCGAGAGCATGCGCAGGTACATCTTCGCCTGCGCGTTGTCCGGCTCGCTCTCGAGCACCTTCTTCCAGTGCTCCTCGGCCCCATCGAGCTCGCCGAGCGCGAGCAGCGTCACGCCGAGCGCGATGCGCGCGGGGACGTAGCCCGGCCGCGTCGCGAGGGCGGCCTCGTACTGCTCGCGCGCGCGCGGCAGCTCCCTCAGCTCCCGGAGCAGGTGGCCGAGGCGCGTGCGCAGATCGGCGAACTGCGGGCAGAGCAGCACCGCCTTCTCGAGCTCGTCGGCGGCGTCGCGCGGCAGCCCAATGTCCGCATAGGCCTGTGCGATGTCGGCGTGCATGTTGGCGAGCTTGCCGCGCGCGAAGGGATCGAGCCCCTCCTTGCTGCCGCTCGGCTTGCCGCGGATGCGCGTGTAGACGTCGCGCGCGGCCTCGTACTTGCCGCGGTCGTTGTAGGTGACGGCGAGGTTGAGCGCGGCCTCGGTGTAGCCGGGGTTGATGGCCAGCGCGCGCTCGAAGTGGTGCTCGGCCGCCATGAAGTTGCCGCGCGAGTGGGCCATGACGCCGAGCATGTCGTGCACGTCGGCAAAGCGATCGTCGTGCTCCAGCACCTGCCGGAGCAGGGGCTCCGCTTTGTCGTACTCGCGCTTCTGGTAGTGCTCGCGACCCAGAAGCAGCAGCTGCTTGATACGCTCGTCCATGTCGGGAGGCTGAAATTATGCGAGCGCGCCCGGCTTGTCGCGGCTTTTTTTGAAACCGGCCGGATGCGCCGCTTGCCGCACCTCCCATGGCCTGGTAGCGACGCTTCGAGGATGGCCGACGGGCGAGCTTCTTTTGTCCTTGCGGCGCTGGCCGGCACGCTCGCCATCGCGTGCGTCGCCACGCCGTTCGCCGTCGTCGGACAGCGCCACGCTCCGCGGCCCCCCAACGCGGCGCCGGTGACGCGCACCGAGGCGCCCCTGGCCGTCGCGGCCGCCCCATCCCTCGACGCGGGCGCCCCTACGCCCGCCGCGCCCGTCGTCCACATCTTCCGCGTCGCGGATCTCGCGGGACAGCCCGGCGTGCAGATCTCGAGCGGGGCCGTCGGGCGCCGGCCGTTTCTCGCGGCCCTCGTCGCCGCGGGGGTCGCGCCGAAGGAGGCACACCGCGTCCTCGTGGCCTTCAGCGGCGTCCGCAACCTCGATCGCTGCGATGCGAGGGACACGTTCACCGTCGCCAAGGCAGCCGATGCCCACGTCGTGGCGTTCGAGCTGGCCCCGCACGGTGGCGGGACGGAGGACGGCTCGCTCGTGCTCTTCCAGGCCCGCGAGGACGAGCAGAGCCCCGACAAGCTCGCGGCCAAGCGCGTCGAGATCCCCGTCGAGCACGAGCACGTCGCCGTCGGCGTGGTCGTCGGCGACGATCTGCGCACGTCGATCGCGCGGGCCCACCCGGGCGAGGGCAACGAACAGATCCTCTCGCTCGTCGACGACGCGCTCGACGGCCACGCCGAGCTCTCCGATCTCCACGCCGGTACGCGCCTCAAGCTGCTCGTCACCGAGGATCGGATCGAGGACAAATTCACCGGGATCTCGTCGCTCGACGCGGTCGAGTATGCGCCGGCGGGCAAGCCCACCCTGCGCATCTACTGGTTCCCGAAGGGGAGCTCCCAGCCCGCGCCTCACTCCGCCAAGGGACACGGTCCCGAACGCACCGAGCGGCGAGGCGGATTCTACGACGCCCAGGGCAGGCAGCCCTACCACGGCGGCTGGCGCTCGCCCGTGCCGATGGCCCGCATCTCGTCGCGCTTCAACCCGAACCGCATGCACCCGGTGCTGCACGTGATCATGCCCCACAACGGCATCGACTTCGCCGCGCCGCCGGGGACGCCCATCTACGCGGCCGCCTCCGGCGTCGTGAAGAGCGCGGGCGACAGCGTCCCCTGCGGGAACATGGTCCAGATCGACCACCCGAATGGCCTCACCAGCGCCTATTGCCACATGTCGCGCTTCGCCGCGGGCCTGGCGGCGGGGCAGCACGTCGAGACGCGTCAACTGATCGGGTACGTCGGGCAGACGGGTCGGGCGACGGGGCCGCACCTGCACTTCGCGGTCAAACGTGGGGAAATGTTCCTGGATCCGCTGACGATGAAGCTCGACGGGGTCCGCCTCGTTCCGCCCAAGCTGAAGGCCGATTTCGACGAGCTGCGACAAAAGCTCGACCACGAGCTCGACGCCATCGCCCTGCCCGAACCGGGCGACGCGGGGGTGGCAGCCGAGCCGGACGCCCAAGCGCCGCACGAGGACGTCCTCCCCGACGAGCCCCAGGAGCGGTGATCCTGCCGGGAAGCGGTTGCGCTGGACCATGAAACAGTGCGATCTTTAATCGGACTGTGGCTTGGAGCGCCCTGACGGCGCGTAGGAAAGCGAACATGCGCAGCGATCGCATCTTGGGCTTGGCACTGTGCTCGCTCGTCGCCGCGTGCGGCAGCAGCGGCGGGACGTATCCGGGCGACGAGCAGCCCGTGATCGACGACGCGAGCGTCGACACGACGGCGCCTCCGCCGGACGGCGGCAACCCGGTCCAGGACTCGGGGTTCCCGCAAGACTCGACCACTCCTCCGCCGCAGCTCGACGCCACGCTCGACGTCAACTTCAGCGACGGCGCGATCTGGACCGCGGACAGCGGCGGCGGCGGCACCGACGGCGGCGGCCCGGACGGCGGCGGAGGCTGCGCGCCCGACGGCGTGCTGTGCAACGGCAACGTGGCCGAGACCTGCACGAACGGGCAGCTCTCCACGACGACGTGCCCGGGCCTCTGCGCGGACGGCTACGGCTGCGTGACGTGCGTGCCCGGCAGCGGCACCTGCAGCGGCAACACGGGCACGCTCTGCAAGTCGGACGGCAGCGGCTACGTCACCAACAACTGCGACCCGCAGCTCGGCCTGTCGTGCAACGGCGGCGTGTGCCTGGGCGACTGCTCTCCGAGCAACATCGGCCAGAGCTACATCGGCTGCGAGTACTACGCGGTGACGACGTCGAACTCCTTGCTCGCACAGTCGACCTTCCCCTTCTCGATCTCGGTCTCGAACACGTCGACGAGCAAGGCCGCCACCGTCAACATCACCGGTCCCGGGTTCTCGCTCACCAACCAGTCGATCCCAGCCGGCGGGATCTCCCAATACGTCCTGCCGTGGGTTTCGTCGCTCTCCACGAGCAACTCGTCGACGCTCGTGGTCACGAACGGTGCCTATCACATCAAGAGCACCGAGCCGGTTGCCGTCTACCAGTTCAACCCGCGCGACTACGTGATCGGCACGACCTACTCGTACTCGAACGACGCGTCGCTGCTCCTGCCGGTGAACGCGATGACGCAGAACTACCGCATCGCCACGGGCGCCACGTGGTACACGCAATCCGGCGAGGTCACCGTCGTCGCGACCGTGGACGGCACGAAGGTCACCTATGCCACACCTGGCGGCAACACGATCTCCGCAGGTGGTGGCCTCGCCACCAACGGGGGCACGTCGACGACCCTGAACCACGGCGACGTGCTCCACATCGCCGCCGCTGCCAACGGAACCACGACCTCCTTCGGGAGCGATCAGTCGGGCGCGCTCCTCACCTCCACCGCCCCGGTCGAGGTCTTCGCTGGTGTCGACTGCACGAACATGCCAGCCGCCGTGCAGTACTGCGACCACATCGAGGAGATTGTCCTCCCGGTCGAGACGCTCCGGAACGACTACCTGGTCGTGCGACCCACGAACGACTACGCGACGCCCCGACAGTACGTGAAGATCATCGGCACGATGGCCGGCACGACGCTCACCTACGATCCCCCGATCGCCGGGGCGCCCGCGAGTCTAGGCGTGGGCCAATCGTCGTTCTTCGAGGCAACCGTCGACTTCCACGTGACGTCGAACAACCCGATCATCGTCGGGCAGTTCATGGAGGGGCAGAACGCCTTCGGGAGCACCTGCTACAACTCCCTCAACAACAGCCTGAACTGCGGCGATCCGGCCGAGAGCGTCGCGGTCGCGACGGCGCAGTTCCGGAGCTCGTACCAGTTCATCGCGCCGCCCACCTACAACGAGAACTGGGTGAGCATCATCGCGCCGAACGGGAAGACCGTGACCGTGGACGGCACGAACTACACGTCGGGAACGGCGATTGGAGCGTCGAGCGGCTACTGGACGAAGGCCGTGAAGCTCTGCGGCGCCAACAGCTGCAACGGCGTCCACACCGCCTCCGGCACGGCGCCCTTCGGGATTCAGGTCTACGGATACGGCGCGTATACCAGCTACTGGTACCCTGGAGGATTGAACCTGAACAGGTGAACTAGTGCTAGCCTTAAGCCTCGGGCCGCGACCTCGCGGACCGGGGTGACTTAGACCGGATGGCGAAAATCAGCCAGTCAGCGAAGGTCGGCGCGTTCGTCGTGCTCGCAGCGGCAGGCGCATACGCCGTATACGCGACCGTGTTCAGGGAATACGGCGGCGGCGGCGGCTACGTCGTGCACGCCTACCTCGACGACGCCTCCGGCCTCGCGACCCACTCGCGCGTGACCATCGCCGGAATCGGGGTCGGGTCGATCGACTCGATCCGCCTCGAGACCGACCCGCAGTCGAAGCACCGCGGCCAGGCCCGGATCGACGTTCGAGTGAACAAGGACGTGCCGCTCTTCAACGACGGCACGCTCGGCAAGAAGTCGTCTTCGCTGCTCGGCGAGTACGTCGTCGTCCTGACGCCGGGCACCAAGGACCCGCGGCTCCACGACGGCGACGAGATCCAGGTCGTGCCCGAGGAGGCGAGCGTCGACGACATCAAGAAGAACATCAACGACGTCGCCAAGCTGGTGAAGGAGGTCGCCCAGCAGCTCGCCAACTCGGTCGGCACCGAGCAGGGCGGCCAGAACATCCGCCTCATCCTGCAGAACATGGCGGACGCGACGGACGCGCTCAACAAGACCATCCGCGAGAACCGCGACGCCATCCGCGACACGCTCGAGCGCATCGACCGCATCACGGCGCGCAACGAGGAGCCGCTGAACAAGACGCTCGAGAACGTGCGCGCGCTGACCGAGGACATGAAGGACCTGATGGCCGCGATCCAGGGCCGCGGGAGCGGCACCGGCGCGCAGGTCAAGGAGACGGTCGAGCGCCTCGACAACTCGGCCAAGACGCTCCAGAGCATGCTCGAGCACGTGGACCACGTCGCCGACCGCCTCGACAAGGGCGAGGGCACGCTCGGGCGCCTGAGCAAGGACGAGACGCTCATCAACGAGGTGCAGTCGGCCGCCGAGGGGATCAACAGCTTCATCGAGCCGGTCGCGCGGCTGCGCACGGTCGTCGGGCTGCGCGCCGACTACAACTTCCTCTCCAACACCTTCAAGACCTACTTCGAGCTGCGCCTCATGCCGCGCGAAGACAAGTTCTTCATGGTGCAGTTCATCAACGACCCGAAGGGCTTCACCTCGTACCAGAAGATCACGACCGAGACGAACGACCCGACCAAGCCGGCGCGCTCGACGACGCTCAGCGAGATCACGACCAACCAGTTCCGCTTCTCGATCGAGATCGCGAGGCAGCTGGGGCCGCTGCGCGGGCGTTTCGGCATCATCGAGTCGACGGGCGGCATCGGCCTCGATCTCATCCTGTTCAACGGGCGCTTCGAGCTCGTCAACGATCTGTTCGGCTTCAGCGAGCAGTCGGTGCCGCGCTTCCGCACCTACCTCGCCTACCAGTTCATCAACAAGCTCTCGCTGCTCGGCGGCATCGACAACGTGTTCCTCGACTCGGCGCGCGACTACTTCATCGGACTGCAGCTCCGCTACGACGACGAGGACCTCAAGACCATCCTGCCCTTCGCGGGCGGCGCCGCCTCGGGAGCCCGTTGAAGCCGAGAAAGGAGACGTCAGTGAGGATCGGGGTTGCGGTCGTCGCGCTCTTGTCGTGCGCCGCCTGCCACAAGTCGCGCGGGGAGACGGGCCGGCTCTTGCTGGTGGAGGGGACGACGGGCAACCGCGGCATCTACGCCCAGCCGCTGGACAAGGAAAAGAGCTCCGAGCTGGTCCTCGGCGACTCGGTCGACGGCGTCCCTTTCGCCACGGGCGCGGGCCTGCTGGGCACGCGCAACGTCTCCGGTGACAGCGACCAGCTCGCGCGCCTCGGGCCCGGCGGCAAGGCCGCCGACGTGCTCGCCTGCAAGATCGATTTCCTCTCCACGGTGTTCGCCCTCGACGACGCGGGCAAACACGTGCTCCTCAAGAAGATGGAGCGCGGGCTCGACCGGATCCGCTTCCTCGACACCGACAGCTGCCAGTCGACCGAACTGGAGCTTCGCTTCAGCTACCGCGGCGACGTCGCACCCGACGGCACCGAGGCCGTCATCGGCGGCGCGCCGACGTCGTGCACCGAGAAGGACGTCGGCCGCTGTCCGGTCACCCTCTACCGCCTGCACCTGCCCGGCGCCGCCGTCTCGACCGAGGTGCTGCGCGGCGGAGCGAGGGCGCACTACATGCCGCGCTACGCGGGCGATCGCATCGTCTTTCAGACCACGGAGCGCGACGGCGCGTGCGACGGCTCGCTCAACCACTGCCGGCACGACCTCGTCTCGGTCCCTCGAACGGCGCCTCCGGACGCGCCGCTCGCCCTGGTGCGTGAGGGCGCCGTCGGCGCCGCGATCAGCCCCGACGGCAAGCGCATCGCGTATCTCTCGTACCTCGGCCCGGAGACGAGCTGCCACGAGACGCTCCCCTGCCCCTCGATGACGCTCAAGGTCGGCCAGCTGGGCGACGCGAGCGACGCGAAGGACTCGGTCGTCGCCGCGGGCCGGGTGGCGGCCATCCCGCCGCACGCGTTCAGCCTCGACGGCCGCTACGTGGTCTTCTCCGCGCAGGTGCCGCAGAACAAGCGCGTCGCGGAGGTGTGCCGCACGGACGGCACCGACTGCCAGACCTTCGGCGAGATGCGGATCCTCGGCTGGCTGAAGTGAGCGCCGAACTCTAGTGCGTCGAGAGCTCGAGCAAGTGCGACGCGAGCAGCACGTCGATGACGCGCAGCACCGAGCCCGCGGTCGTGTGGCCGCCGCGCGTGGCATCGCTGAGCAGCTCGGAGAGGCGGCGCGGGCGGCGAGCGAGCGCCTCGACCGCGGCGATCTGCGGGGGCCACTTGACGCGGAGCAAACCGGGGCGATCGCGGCGGCCCGGACCGATGACGTGGTGAAGCCGGCCGCGATAGCGCTCGAGGGCTGATTCGCCCGGCACGGCGGCCTCCATGCCCGCGAGGATCAGCGTCGGCAGGTCGAGGTCGAGGGGGAACTCGACGTGCTGCGCGGTCTGCCCGCGATAGAAGTACGCCAACCCGCCCTTCCACATGAACAGATCGGCCACGCGATCGCGGCCCTGGTCGCGGATCGCCCCGAAGACGTCCACCGCGTCGACGAGGCCGAGCGAGATGAGCGTGTCGCCCATGCGCCCCTGGTTGCGCGGCAGCACCGCGAGCGCCATGTCGAGCTCCTCGCGCGAGAGCTTGCCGCGGCGCGTGAGGTACTCGCCGAGCAGCTCGCTCGCGTTGGACGACGCGACGTGATGGAGCCGCCCGTGCACGAAGTAGAGCTCCTTGCGCGCCGAGTGGTCCTGTTGCTCGGCGAAGAGCACGCCCGTCTCGTCCGCCTCGAGCGCGGCCAGCAAGACCTCGAGCAGCGAGATCTGCCTGAGGTCGTAGGTGATGTCGGGCGTGCCCGGACCCTCGAAGCGGCTCGTCTGCGGCGTGAGCATCGGCAAGAAGCGGGCGAGGTCCTCGATCTCCGCCACCGGCTTGAAGCCTGCGCCCATGTAGTCGATCTGGTCGTCGCGCCCGATCTCGCCCGTGGCGATCGCCTCGACGAGGCGCGCGAACGTCCACGGCCCGAGCTGCTGTCCGCGCGCGGTGCGCACCGTGGAAGGCAGCGTGGTGTACTCGCCCGTGGCGCGGTCCCCGGGCGCGACCTCCTGGGCCGGCTCGACGGGCTTCACCGTGGCGAGCTTCCGCGCGCTGTCGCGAGCGTCGGCCTTCGAGGTGAACGCATGCTCGACGAGCTCGTGCAACGTCTGGTGGGCGGCGGTGCGATCGCCCATGAAGGGAGCGAGCGCGTTGGCGAACTCCGCCGCGGTGCGCCAGCGGCGATCCGGCTCCCGAGCGAGGCCCTTGCGGAGGACCTCGTGCAGCCCCGCCGGGAGCCTGTCGCGGATGGCGTCGACGGCGTCGACCCGACAGTCGCGGATCGCGAGCAGGACGGCGAGCTGCCCCTGACCCGGGAAGAGCGGCTCGCCGAGCAAGAACTCGGACAGCACGGTCGCGAGGCTGAAGAGGTCGGCCCGCTGGTCGGAGGGCTCGCTCGCCACCTGCTCGGGCGCGAGGTAGGCGAACTTGCCCTTGAGCATCGCGCCGGCGGTGCTCTTGAGCTTCGCCGTGTCCGCGGCGCGCGCGATGCCGAAGTCGCCGAGCTTCACGTCGCCCGCCCGCGAGAGGTAGATGTTCGAGGGGGTGATGTCGCGATGGATGATGCCGAGCGGCCGGCCCTCGCCGTCCGCCGCTTCGTGGACGCTCGCGAGCCCGCGGAGCACCTCGTGGGCGATGAAGACGGCCACCGGGACGGGCATCGCCCCGCCCTCCTGCTTGATGCGCCGGAGGAGCTTCTGCGCATCGACGCCCTCGACGTACTCCATCGCGAGGTACGGCTCGCCGTCGCTCGTCAGGCCGGCGGAGTAGACGGTCACGACGTTGGGGTGGTGAACCGCCGCGTGCAGCGCTGCCTCGCGCTCGAACATCGTGCGGCCCTCGGCGTCCGACAAGAAGTCCGGCAGCATGCGCTTGACCACGAGGCGCTGAGGCCCCACGCCGGGCCCGGCCGGCGTCGCGAGGTACACCTCGGCCGTGCCGCCAACGGCGATGCGAGTCTCGAGCAGGTAGGGACCGAACTTCACGTGGGTGCCCGCACTCCTCTATATCTTCGTCTCCGTCTCGCTGCGAGCCCATGTTTCGTGCTGGCGCCGATTGGTCTAAGGTGCCCGTCCGTGCCGAACGAACTCTCCCTCCGCAGGGCGCTCGGTTCGAGCCTGCTGCTGCTCGGCATGGGCGTCTCCAGCATGGCGGCGTGCGATGGGTGCCGGCCGAAGCAGAGCAGCACCGGGTCGCCTGCCGATCTGGGGCCTCCGAGCGTCCGCTTCTACCTGACGAGCGACGTCGCCGGCGCGCTCGAGCCGTGCGGCTGCGTGCGGGACCAGCTCGGCGGCCTGGACCACGTGGCGGCGTTCATGAAGGCCGAGCAGCGCAAGACGCCCGACAGCGTCTTTCTCAGTGCGGGCCCTCTCTTCTTCCTCGACCCCGTCATCAAGGAAGAGCGCAAGGGCCAGGAGCTCGCCAAGGCCGAAACGCTCGCCGAGTCGCTCAGGAGCCTCGATCTGGTCGCGTTCTCGCCGGGCCGCAACGACTGGGCGATGGGGCCCGCTTCGCTCGCCGATCTCGTCAAGCGCAGCGGCGCCGCGTCCCTCGTCGCGAACGAGCAGCCACTCTCGGCACCGTTCGTCGCTTCGGTCCTTCGAGACGTGCACGGCGTGAAGGTGGGGCTCGTCGGGGTGGCCGCGCCGAACGAGTTCGAGGAGCGCGGCGAACCGCTGGGCTCGCTCGTCTTCGAGGCTCCCGAGGCGGCCGTGAAGCGCGAGGCCGCCGAGCTGCGAAGGAGGGGAGCGCAGATCGTCGTGGCGCTCGCGGCGACCGGCCGCGGAGAGGCCAAGCGCCTCGCCGACACGGTCCCCGATCTCACCGCGGTGCTCGTCGGCTCGACCGGCTCCGGCGGCGACGCGAACACCGAGACGCCGTCCCCCGAGCTCGTCGGCAAGGTGCTCATCGTCGAGACGGGCAACCACCTGCAGACCGTCGGCGTGCTGGATCTCTTCGTGCGCGACCAGAGCTACGACTTCTCCGACGGCACGGGCCTCGCGCAGAACCAGAAGCGCAAGGAGCTCGACGGTCGCATCCAGGAGCTGCGGACGAAGATCGAGGGATGGGAGAAGGCCGTTCGGATGAACGAGAAGGGCGGCCGGATCAGCCAGAGCGACCTCGACGCGCGCAAGCACGACCTCGCGCGTCTCGAGGCGCAGCGCCAGGCGCTCGACGCGACGCCTCCGCCGAGGGTGGGCAGCTTCTTCCGATACACCGTCACCGAGGTCCGCGACACGCTCGGCGCGGACCCCACGGTGCGCCAGCAACTACTTGCATATTACAAGAAAGTGAACGAGGCCAACCAGGTCGCGTTCCGCGATAGGCTGCCGCCGCCGCCCGGCCCCGACGGCAACGCGTACGCCGGCGTCGCCGCGTGCGTGCCGTGCCACGAGAACCCGAAGAAGGTCTGGGACGGCACGGCGCACGCGCACGCCTACAAGACGCTGGCGGACGGCTTCAAGCAATTCAACCTCGACTGCGTCAGCTGCCACGTCACCGGCTACGAGCAGCCCGGCGGGAGCAGCGTCACCCACGTCGAGAAGCTCCAGGACGTCCAGTGCGAGTCGTGCCACGGCCCGTCGTCCAAGCACGTCGCCAACCCCAAGGTCGTCCACGTACCGGTGCCCACGCCGGGCAGCGACCTCTGCAAGAGCTGCCACCATCCCCCGCACGTCCACGTCTTCGACGCGGCCGCAAAGATCCCCGAGATACTGGGGCCCGGCCACGGGCTGCCCATGCCGCCGAAGCCGCCGCAATAACCTCAGGGCGAGCCGACCTCGACGAAGCTCACGATCTTGTCGACGAGGTGATCGTCGCGCGCGAACAGATCGGTGTGGTGCCCGCCGTTGATGGCGATGAGCTGGCCGTGAGGGAACGTGTGCGCGAGCACCTCGCCCATGTCGAAGGGGACGACCTCGTCGGCGTCGCCCTGGATGACCAGGACCGGCGTCTGGATCCGCGGCGCCTTGCTGGCCGTGTCGAACCGATCGCGCACGAGCAGGCGGATCGGGAGCAGCGGAACGCGCGCCGCGCCGACGTCCGGGATGGAGGTGTAGGGCGCGACGAGCACCATCGCGCGACCCAGCCCGCGCGTCTCCATCTCCACGGCCACGCCGGTGCCGAGGGAGAAGCCCATCAAGACCACGTCCTCGGGCGCGGCGCCGAGCGCCTGCAACGCCGCGGCGGCGTCGGCGTAGAGGCCGTCCTCCGTCGGGGCGCCGGCCGCCTTGGCGACGCCGTAGCCTCGATACTCGACGAGAAGCACCGAGAGCCCGCGGGCGACCAGGGCCCGCGCGAGCTCGACGTTGTCCCCCATCGTCTCGCCGTTGCCGTGGAAGAACGCGACCGTCGTGATGGCCGGCGTCGACGTCCCGACCTTGGCGGGCGCTCGCCCGAAGCGCCACGCGAAGACCGGGACCCCGTCCGCGGCCGCGGTGCTGACCAGGGTCGCGTCGGGCGGCATGGGCGAGCTCGCGGTGGGCGCGGGGTACAGCACCTTCCGGTACGCGGCCGCAAAGGCCGCGCAGCCGAGGAGGTAGAGCGCGCCGAGCAGGGCGATCGCGCGGAGCGCGAGGCGGAGCCAGCGCCCGCGCATCACCCGACCTCGAAGAGGCTCGGCACGACCTCGGTCGCTTTGCCGAGGCGGCATTCGTCGAACGCGTGCGCGTTGTCCGGGATCTCGGGCCCGACGTAGACGGTCCTCACGTCGGGTCGCGCGCGCGCGGCGCGCACGAAGCCCGCCGCGGGGTAGACGGCGCCGGAGCTGCCGATGGTGACGAAGACGTCGCACGACGCGATCGCCCGCGCGATCTCGTCCATGAAGAAGGGCACCTCGCCGAACCACACGATGTGCGGGCGGAGGCGCGCGCCGCACTCGCAGCGGGCGATGGCGTCCACGGATTCGTAGAGCCGGTGGTCCTCGATCGGCGCCCTCCCGCACGGGCTCTCGTTCTCACAACGGCTCTTGAGCAGCTCGCCGTGCATGTGCCACACGCGCGTCGAGCCGGCGCGCTCGTGGAGCGGGTCCACGTTCTGAGTGCACAAGAAGAGCCGGTCGCCGAGCCTCTTCTCGAGGGCCGCGAGCGCGACGTGCGCCGCATTGGGCGACACCGTCTCGACCTGGGCGCGGCGCTGCGAATAAAAGCGCCAGACGAGGCCGGGGTCCGCTGCCCACCCCTCGGGCGATGCGACCGTCTCGACCCGATATTGCTCCCAGAGACCGTTGGCGTCGCGGAACGTCCGCACGCCGCTCTCGGCGCTGATCCCGGCGCCCGTCAGCACGAAGACGCGGTGAGTGGGGCCGATCTCGATCGGGCCGAACTCGTCGAAGCGCGCGGCGGTCACGGGCGAGAGCATAGCGCCGCCGACTTGCGAACAGGATAAGCTCGTCATGGATGAGACGCCTCTCGGTTCCCGCCGCGTTCTTCGCTGGCGCCGTGGTCGTTGCCTCCGCTCACGGCTGCAGCTCGGGCGAGGCCCCCGTCGCACGCTTCGAGCTCGCGGGTGGGACGACGCCTTCGATGCTGCACGTCCCCTTCCCGAGCGACGCGTACCTCGAGAACGGCCACATCATGGACCCGATCCCTGGGTTCGACGAGGTCTTCACGCAGAACGGGGAGATGATCGAGCGTGAGCTCGCCGAGATGGATGGCTTCTCGCGCATCACGCACGCCCTCTTCTGGGTGGACGACCTCTCGCTGCCGGTGGACGACACCGGAGCGCCGCAGCCCGCCACGATCGACCAGGCCTCGCTGCCCTTCGACGAGACCGCGTGCACGAGCGACACGTCGTCGGTCTATCTCGTCGATCTCCAGGCGACCGGCGCCGCGGCGCGCGTGCCCTGCCGCGCCTACTTCCAGGATGATCGCGACATCGGCTCCGAGGCGCGGCCCGTGGTCGCCGTCGGCCCGGCGCGCGGCGTGGTCCTGGACGAGGGCCATCGCTACGCCGCCGTCCTCACCAACCGGCTGCGCACCAAGGGCGGCCGCGCCGTCGCGGCGAGCGCCTCCTTCGGCGCCCTGTCCAGCGTCACCTCGCCGGACGCCACGCAGAAGCTCTACCAGGACTCGCTCGCTCAGGCGAAGCAGCTGCTCGGCGGCGCCCTCGCCGACGGCACGCGCATCGTCTCCATCGCGCCCTTCACCACACACACGCGCACGCGCGACCTGTTCCAGCTCCGCGCGACCCTCGAGGCCGAGCCCGTACCGCCGCTGTCGTTCGCAGCGCCGGATCTCGCACCGATGGGCGCGGCGCGCTTCGCGAAGCCGGTCAACAACGCTCTGCCGGCCGGCTTCACGGCGAGCCTCGACGACTGGCTCGGCGTGGTCGACCCCAAGAACGTGCTGCCCGACGGCAACGACGACTGGGACAACCAGCTCCCCGTCCGCGCCCACAACAAGATCGCGGCCTGGGGCACCGCCGTCTTCGACGCCTCGAACTACCTCGTGCAGGTGCCCGGCGGATGGACGGTGCCGAGCCAGGCTCATTTCGTGCGCGACGCCAGCGGCAACATCATCAAGAACCCCGACGTGCCGACGTACAAGATCTGGGTTTCCATCGCCGTCCCCGACGCGCCCATGCCGCCCGGCGGGTACCCGACGGTGATCATCCAGCACGGCATGAGCGCCTCGCGCGAGTACGTCATGCAGGTCTCCAACCTCTTCTGCTCGCACGGGTGGATGGTCGTCGGCATCGACAGCATCACCTTCGGCGCGCGCGCTCTCGACCCGCAGTACCAGGTCGATCAGGCCACGGACTACGAGAACGCCCCGGGTGCGACGTACAAGGGGCCCGACGGCATCGCCGACAACACGCCGAACGGGCGCGATCCGCCGACGGACCTGTTCGCCAACTTCCAGAACCTCGGAGCCTTCCGCGACCACCTGCGCGAGGCGGCCATCGACACCGCGCAGCTGTTCCGCGTCCTCGCGAGCGACCCCGATCTCTCCGCGCTCCAGACCAGCGCGACCGCGCCCCACATCGATCCGAACGCGATCGCGTACATCGGCGAGTCGCTGGGGTCGATCGAGGGCGAGATGGCGGCGGCCATCGAGCCGCGCATCAAGTCGTGGATCTTCTCGGTGGGCGGCGGCGGCTTCATCATGGAAGCCGCCGTCCACGGCCCCGGCATCGGCGCGTTGCTCGGCGCGGCCGCGGGCCTGTACTTCCACTTCTTGCACGACCGGCTCACCGAGTTTCATCCCGTGGTGAACCTCGTCCAGATGACGGTCGAGTCGGCGGATCCGTTGCTCTACGCGCGCGACCTGCTGCGCGATCCGCAGCCGGTCGCCACCTACCCGAAGACCGCGCACAACGTGCTCTTGCTCGAGTGCTTGTACGACGAGCTCGTCGCAAACGAGGCCGGCGAGTCCTGGGCGAGAGAGGCCGGGCTGGTCCTCGCGTCACCCAACGTGGGCTCGAACGCCGACGTGGTCGATCTCAAGAGCCCTTCCACGGGGCGCTGGCACGTGCCGCTCCAGAGCGTGACCCCCGACGGGGCGGGCACCATCCACGACGTGCCCTCGGCAGGCCTCACGGGCGTGGTCTTCCAGTCGGGGCCGTGCGACCACGGCTCGGACTGGGTGTCGAGCAAGGGCTCGCACAACTACGCCATCCCCTACGTGAGATACGATCAGCCCCAGCTCTACACGAAGCTCGACACGGCGTTCGACATGCGCAACCGCTACCGGGACATCGGCGCCCAGTTCGTGCAGTTTCTGACGGACGCCTTCGCGGGCAAGGTCCCCGGGGTGAGCGTGCAGGGCCCCGGGCCGCTGCGCGACTACGACGACGACGGCACGCCCGACGACGTCGACCCCGATCCGAACAACCCCGCCGTCCACTGAAGTGCCTCCACGAATGTCGGCGTGCTATCTGCACGCCGACGGAGCGTGGTAGCCTAGGAGCGGAATGGTCGAAGCTGTCGAGCTCGCGGGCCTGGACCTCGGGGCAAGCGATTCCGTGGAGCTGCTCGCCTCCGATCCCTCCACGGCGCGCGCGCTGTTCGACGGCGTCCCCGCGGCCCGTCTGCTCGCGCGCACGCGCGTCGGGCGGGACGAGCGCGACCTGCTCGTGGCCGACAACCAGAGCCGGCCCACCTTCACGTTCGACGTCATCGTCGCACGCGTCTGCCAGTCGCCCGCCGCGGTGTCGCGCGTGAAGCAGGCCATCGCTCGACACGCCCGCGCCGCGTCCATGGAGGGCGCGCTGCCGGCGCAGGACGCGACGATCGCGACCCTCGTGTTCGCCGTGGCGATCGCCCCGAGCCCCGACGCTTCGATGGCCGAAGCCTTCGTCGAGTCGACCACGAAGGGGCTCCAGGTCGCCGCCATGCTCGAGATCGCGGCGAGCATCGAGGGCGTCCGCCACGGCGCGATCGCGTACGACGCCAGGCTCGACACGCCCGACCCGCGGGGTGCCCTGTTCGAGACGTGCGTTCGCCTCGCCTCTTCGGCGAGCGCCGGGCCGATCCCCGCCTCCCGCCTGCTGGACGCGTCGCGGCGCCTTTATCGAGCGGGCCTCGCGACGCCGTTGCTCAAAGCCGGCCCCGCGCTCTACCCGCCCAACATCGACGCCGACCTCTCGCGCCGGGCGCGCCGCATGACCGCCCTGGATCGCGGCCCGCTCGAGGCGCTCGCCAAGCGCGATCCGCGCGAGCTCGCCGCGGCGGTCGCGCGCGCGGAGGCGGCTCAGCGCGACGCCGGGCCCTCCAGCGGGCTGCGCCTCGACTCGCTGCTCGCCGACATCGCTTCGCTCGTGAAGTACCCCGGCGAGATCGTCCTCTCGATCGCCCTCCCTCCCCCTCCCGACGGCAGCACCGACGCCGAGGCCAGCTCGACGCGCCCTTCCTGGCAGCCTCACGAGTGGGGCTCCGCCGAGGCGGCCCAGGACCTGGCGACCGCCCTCGAGCGCGGGACGGCGACGGTCCCTCGCGCGTTCGCGCTCGTGCAGCGCGGCGGCGACGGCGCCCTCGACGCGATCGGCGCGGAGATGCTCCGCATCGAGGCGCACCCGTTCGCGAGCGCCGCCTTCGCCGAGATCGTCGCGCGACGCGCGCGCGCGCGCGACGTCACGCGCCTGGTCACGTACTTCGCGATCGCGCCGGACCCCTCCCTCGCCGCGCGCACGCTCGGGGCGTGCAGCGCCCCCGAGCTGCCGAGCATGCTCCGGACGTGGCTCGAGTCGATGCTCCCGCAGGACGGCACATCCATCCCGTTCCGCAACGATCCGGCGTCGAGCGCGGCGCGCCTCCACGCCTGCATCCGTGCGCTGCGCCCGTACCCGTCGCTCTACGAGGCCGTCAGCCCGCTGCTCGAGCGCATCTCCGGCGCCTCAGACAAGCGATGAGCCGGAGCGACCGTCCGATCCACGTGCGCCTCCTCCTGGCGGGTTGCTGCCTGGCGGTGGCGGGCTGCGCCGCGATCCTGGGGATCGACGATGGCATCCCCCGCGACGGGGGCGCGGACGCGACCGCCGAAGCGGCCGCTGAAGCCGGGCCGGACGCGAGCGCGCGCTGCAGCGCCCAGAAGCCGTTCGGGACGCCGGTCGCCGTCGCGGCGCTCGACACGGGCATCGACGAGGGGCTCGCTCGCCTCTCGCGCGACGAGCTCGAGGTCTACTTCGAGCGGATCGGCGGCAGCTACGATCTCTATGTCGCCACTCGACCCTCGGCGTCGCAGCCGTTCAACTCGCCCGCCCCCGTCGCGTCGGTCGACACCAGCTCGAACGAGGCCGACCCCGCCCTGTCGGCCAACGGCCAGCTGCTCTACTTCGTCAGCGACGGCGAGGGCGGCCTCGGGGCGTTCGACCTCTGGGCCGCCACGCGCGTCGACGGGGGCTTCGCGGGCCCGTCGCCCCTCGCCGGCGTGAACTCACCCAGCAACGAGCAGTACCCGTACGCGCTGGCGAGCTCCTTGTATTTTACATCCGATCGCAGCGGCGTCGCGTCGATCTACCGCGCCGACCTCGCGGGGACCGCCGCCACCAACGTGGTGCCGGTCGGCCCCGGGGACGCGGGTGCGCAGCTCGCGGCCGTCGTCTCGGACGACGAGCTCGTGATGTACTTCGCGGCGGCCGGCGTGAGCGAAGCGGGCAACGACTTCGACATCTGGCTCTCGACGCGCACGGCGACGTCGCAGCCCTGGTCCGCGCCCGTCCAGGTCGCCGAGCTCGACACGCCGAGCGTCGAGATCCCAACGTGGCTCTCGCCCGATCTCTGCCGCCTCTACCTGACGACCAATCGCGGCGGCAACTACGACGTCTACGTCGCTTCGCGCTCTCCCTGAGGTGCTACGCTAGAGCGGTGGGACGCTCTTGGCTTTTGCCCGGCGCGATGGCCCTGGCCTTCGGGGCGGTCGCGGGCTGCGCGGCCATCCTCGGCATCGACGACGGCGTGCCGCGTGAGGGCGGCGCGGGCGACGCTGGTCTCGAGGCGGCGCCGGACGCGACCGCGAGCGACGCGGCGGACGCCGGCAGCCCGATGTGCGACGTCGACGCCGCGTTCGGCGCGCCCACGCCGTTCTCCAAGCTGAACACCCCCTCACAGGAAGCCCACGGCCGCCTGCTACCCAACGAGCTCACGATGGTCTTCCAGAGCAACCGCGACGGAGGCGTGGGCGGCGTGGACGTCTACACGGCGACGCGCCCGACCATCGGCGACACGTGGAGCAACATCACGGACCTCGGCACCGTCGACACGCTCGCCGCCGACAACGATCCCGCCCTCTCGGGCGACGCGCTCACGCTCTACCTCTCACACGCCGGCGAGATCTACAGCGCCACCCGTCCGACGCCGACGGGTACGTTCGGCGCGCCCGCGCTGCTGTCGGCCGTCAACTCGGCCGCGACCGACTTCGCGCCTTACGCCCTGCCCGACCGGTCCAAGCTCTATCTGAGCTCCATCCGCGATAGCGACGCCGGCGTCTCCTCGCTCTTCGTCGCCTCGGCGACCGACGCCGGCTTCTCCGCTGCCTCGCCGGTCGGGGGAGCCGGGCTCGGGACGGGCGACAACCGCTTCGCCGCCGTCACGGCAGACGACCTCGTGATGTACTTCGCCTCGAACCGCGGCGGCACGGGCACGCAGGGCGGCTTCGACGTCTTCGTCGCGACGCGAGCGTCCACGTCGGTGCCGTTCTCGGCGCCGCGCGTCGTCGCCGAGGTGTCGAGCGGGAGCGACGAGAGCGCAGACTGGATCTCCGACGACCGCTGCCGCCTCTACTTCTCGAGCAACCGCAACCTCGCCAACGGCTACGACCTCTACGTCGCGACGAAGACGCCCCCCTGATCAGACGGGGATGATGCCCCGCTTGCGCGCCGGGCGCTCCACGTGCTTGTGGCGCGCGAGCTCGAGGCCCCAAGCGATCGCCTTGCGCGTGTCGCGCGGATCGATGACCTCGTCGATGAGGCCCCAGCCCGCGACCTTGTAGACGTCGATGTTCTTCTGGATCATGTCGATGATGGCCTTCCTCGCCTCCGCGGGCGGCTCGGCGTCGCCGAAGAGCTTGCGCGCCGCGATGCCGACCATGCCCTCGGCGCCCATCACGCTGATCTCCGCAGTCGGCCAGCCGACGATGAGGTCCGGCTCGTAGGCGCGGCCGCACATGACGTAGTAGCCGGCGCCGTACGCCTTGCGCACGACGACCGTGACCTTGGGCACGGTGGCCGCGGCCATGACGTGCAGCATCTTGGCGCCGTGGCGGATGATGCCCGCGTGCTCGACCTTGCTGCCGACCATGAAGCCCGGCACGTCCTGCAAGAAGACGAGCGGCACGTTGAAGGCGTCGCACACCTGCATGAAGCGCGCGGCCTTGTCGCTCGAGTCGACGTCGAGGATGCCGCCAAGCCAGCTCGGCTGGCTGGCGACGATGCCCACGCTCTTGCCGCCGATGCGCGCGAGGCAGGTGATGATGCTGCGCGCCCAGCGCGGCTTGATGTCGAAGATCTCGCCGTGGTCGACGACGGCTCGAATGAGCTTGTACATGTCGTACGGCTTGCGTGTCGACTCCGGCAGAAGATCGAGCAGCGACTCCTCGCGCCGGTCGACCGGATCGGTGACGGGCAGCTCCGGCGGCTGCTCCTCGCAGCTCGACGGGAAGTACGAGAGGTACTTGCGCACCGCGGCGAGGCACGCCGCGTCGTTCTCGAACTCGCCGTCGCTCACTCCGCTCGTCTCCGAGTGGACCTTGCTGCCGCCGAGCTCCTGCTCGCCGATGTCCTGCCCCGTCACCGCCTTGACGAGCGGCGGACCGCCGAGCGCCATCGAGCCGATGTTCTTCACCATCGGCACGTAGTCCGCCAGGCCCGGGATGTAGGCGGTGCCCGCCGCGCCGGGGCCGACCATGGCGGCGACCTGCGGCACGACGCCGCTCATGTGCACCTGCTCGCGGAACAGGTGCCCGGTGCCGGCGAACAGCGAGATCATGTCCGGGTGGCTCGAGCCCGGGTCGATGCGCGCGCCCGCCGAGTCGATGAACCACACCATCGGCCAGCGACCACGCAGCGACATCTGGCGAAGGCGCGTGACCTTCTCCTCGCCGGTGTAGCCGATGCTACCGCCCTTGACCGTGAAGTCGTACGCGGCCGCGCACACCATCCGGCCGTCGATCTTGCCGAACGCCGTGACGACTGCGTCGGCGGGCGGCTTGTCGGTCCCGCTCGGCCCCGCGGCCAGGCCCATCTGCGTGCCGTGCGCGCCGATCTCGAAGTAGACGCCGCCGTCGAAGAACTGCGCCATCCGCTCCCTGGCGCTCAGCTTTCCGCGCGAGTGCTGCTTTTGGACCTTGTCCTCGCCGCCCATCTTGCGGATCTCCTCGATGCGCTTCTCGAGGTCCGCCACCCTCTCTCGCATAGTCGCCATGGTTGTCTCCGTCTCCGACTCAGCGCCCAGTCCAGCTCGGCTTTCTCTTCTGCAAGAACGCCATCAGCCCCTCGCGCGCGTCGTCGGTGCCGAGGGCCTCGGCGAGCTTGTCGCGCAACATCGGCAGAGCCTTCTCGAGGTCCATGTCGTCCTGCGCCGCGAACGCGCGAAGGCCCAGGCGCATCGCGGCCGGGCTGCGACCGGCGAGATCCGCGCAGAGCGCATCGATCTCCGCGTCGAGCGCCTCGGGACCGACCACCTTGCCGACGAGGCCGACGCGCTGCGCCTCGGCGGCCTCGAGCTTCTGCCCGCGGAGCATCATCTCGAGCAGCGCGCGGCGCGGCATCACCCGAGCGAGCACGGCCATGATCATGAACGGGAACAACCCCACGTCGATCTCGGGCGTACCGAGCTTGGCGTCGCTCTGCGCGATCGCGAAGTGGCTCGCCGCGACCAGACCGAGGCCGCCTCCCATCGCGTGCCCGTTGACGCGCGCCACGATGGGCTTCTCGTAGCGCGTCATCGCGAGCAAGAGGTCCGCGTAGTCGCCCTTGTGCGGCAGCTCGACTGCGTCCGCCGCTTGGCCTGTCATCTGCTGGAAGTCCCCGCCGGCGCAGAAGGCCTTGCCCTCGCCGGTGAGCAGCACCACGCGCACCGCGGCGTCCTCGGCTGCGTCCGCGAAGGCCCAGAGCAGCTCGTTGACCATCTGCGGGCCGATGGCGTTGCGCCGCTCGGGGTTGAAGAGCGTGATGCGCTCGACAGCCCCGTCGCGCGCGACCTTGATCTTGCCGTAGGCCCGCATGACTAGCTGACGCTGGCGGAGGCTTGCGCGGCCTGCGGCTTGAACTGATCGAGGCCGAGGATCTTGCGTGCCTGCTCGACGCTCGCGACCTTGCGCCCCGTGTCGCGCACGACGCGCGCCGCCACCTCGACGAGCTCGCCGTTCGACTTCGCGGGCTCGCCGCCCGGCAAATACAGGTGATCCTCGAGGCCGACGCGCACGTTGCCGCCGAGCACGAGCGCCGTCGCGAGCATCTTCCACTGGCAGTGCGAGATGCCGATGCACTCCCATTCGCTGCCGGGCGCCATGTCGAGCGCGATCTTCTTCTGCAGCTGAAGGCTCTCCACGGTGGGCGGGATGCCGCCGAGCACGTTGACGATGAACGAGAACTGGAGCGGCTTGTGCAGGATCCCCATCTCGAGCAGCGGCCCGATGCCGGCGGTGTGGCCCGTGTCGAAGCACTCGAGCTCGGGCTTCACGCCGGCCTCGTTCATCGCGGTCAGAAGCTTGATGATCTTGCCGTAGGTGTTCGGGAACACCATGTCGAAGACGAATTGCTTCTGGTTCTTGCTGTACTTCGCGTAGTTCATCGTGCCCATGTTGAGCGCGGCGATCTCCGGCCGGCTCTCGCGCACGTACGCGCACTGCTCGGTCACGTCGTCGAGGATGGTGCCCGTCGAGAAGTTGAGGATGATGGGGCAGCGCTTGCGCACCTCCTCCTTGATCTTCGCGAACGTCGCCGGGCTGAACGTCGGCGAGCCGTCGTCGTTGCGGGCGTGGATGTGCACGACCGCCGCGCCCGCGTCGTAGGCGCGCTTGCACTCGTCGGCGATCTCGACGGGCGTGTACGGGATGTACGGGCACTGCTTGCGGTTCGCGAGCACGCCGCTCACGGCGCACGTGATCACGCAAAGATCCGGATCTCTGTCGAGGCTCATGGCTTCACTCCGATTTCTTGTTCAGGTCCGAGCGCTCGCCTGCGGCTCGAGCGTACGGCACCTAGCCCTTCCCGGTGGGTTCGTCCGATTCCTCGGCCGCGCTCACGATCTGGTTCACGCGGCGCGCGAGCTTGGTGGATATCTTGAGCAGCTCCCGGCCCTCCTCCTTCGAGAGACCGAGGATGGCCTGCCGGAGGATCTCCATCGGCTCGACCGGGATCTCGCGGGCGAGCTGCGCGCCCTTCGCGGTGAGCCGGATGTAGACCACGCGGCGGTCCTCCTTGCTGCGCTCGCGCCCGACGAGCCCCTCGCGCTCCATTCGGTCGATGATGCCGGTCACCGTGCTGTTCTGGGCACGGATGCGCTCGCTCAGCTCGCTCAGCGAGAGGTCGCCGAACGTCTCGAGGATCTTGAGGACGGTGAGCTGGGGGCTCGTCAGGTTGGCGCGCCGCGCGTACTCCTTCGTGAGCCGCCGGCCCTCCGTGTAGAGGTAGAAGATCGCCTCCAGGATGTGGTCGACGTCGGCTTTCTGGTCGGGGCTGAAGGGGATGCTCACGGGAACCGTCAGGGGGCGAAAGTTTCGTGTGCGAAATACTTGGACGCGAAACGCCGGGCCGTCAACACGGAAATAGCCGAGATGGCGCGGGGCCCGACTTTCCGCCGGAGTTGCGCGTTCGGCCCGGGCGTGCTTCCCTGCGCGCCCCCCCGATGAGGAAGAAGCCGGACTTCGCCATTTCGGTCGCCGACATCGACGCGTCCGGCAAGCACGTCGAGGCGGCGATCCCGGTCGAGTTTCTCCGCACGGCCTTCGAGGACAGCGACGCCGAGCCCCGCTTCGGCGACGGCCACGTCGACGTCATGCTCTTCAGGAGCGGACCGGACGTCGTCGTGCGAGGCCGCGCGAGCGCCAAGGTGCAGCTCGCCTGTGGCCGCTGCCTCGAGCCGGTCGAGGTCACTCTCGCCCCGGAGATCAGCGCGCTGATGGTTCCGGCCAGCAAGCTCGCTCCCCCGGCGAAGGACGAGCACGAAATGGGCTCCGGCGACGCGGACGTCGTGCCCTACGACGGCGAGACCGTCGTGCTCGACGAGCTGCTCCGCGACGAGCTCGTGCTGGATGTCCCCATGATCCCCTTGTGCTCCGAGAGCTGCCCGGGTATTTCCACGCAGGCTCAGGTGGCCGAGCGCGCGGTCGACCCTCGCCTCGCCCCCCTGATGGCCCTCAAGCCGAGCAAAGCGCAGGCGAAGGTCGGCGTGCTGACCGCACACCGATTCAAGCCGAAGAAGAAGACGAAGAAGAAGGAGTAAGCCGTGGCGGTCCCCAAACGACGTACGACCCGTTCGAAGCGCAACATGCGGCGT
>DATIQP010000520.1:0-6328 GCA_035470765.1 Polyangiaceae bacterium
GCCCAGCACCGTCGGCAACGTCTACCTCGGCAAGGTCACGCGCGTGCTGCCGGGCCTCCAGGCCGCGTTCATCGACATCGGCCAGGAGCGCGCCGCGTTCCTGCACGTCGAGGACCTGATCCGGCCGAGCGACTTCGACGCCTACCTTCAGGGCACGCGGGCGCAGGCGCGCGACGAGGACACGGTCGAGGTCACCGGAGTCGAAGAGCTCGACGCCGAGACCGAGGCCGAGATCGAGGCCGTCCCGCCCCCGCCCCCAGGCGCCGAAGCCGAAGCCGCCCCCGCGGCCGAGGCGGAAGCCGAGCTCGAGCCCGACGCCGACGCCGTCGACGAGACTGACTCTGAGTCCGACTCCGACTCCGACGCTGAGACCGAAGCCGACTCTGACTCTGACTCTGACTCTGACGCCGACGCCGACGCCGACTCGGACTCCGGCTCCGCCTCCGTCCCTCCCTCCCCCATCTCCGGCTCCGACTCCCTCGCCGAAGACGCCGGCTGGGATACCCCCACCCGCACCCTCGAGGCTCCCCCCGCCTCCACCCCCGCCGTCGCGGCTCCCGCCGCGGCCGGCGCCGACGAAGACGAGTTCGGCACGGACCTGCCCGGCTTCACCGTGAGCGAGCCCGGCGAGCCGGTGCCGCGCGCGGCGGCTCCCCGCGAGCGCGGCGGAGATCGCGACCGAGGGCGAGGGCGCGGAAGGCGCGGCCGAGGGCGAGGGCGCGAGCGCAACGACCGCGAGGGCGGCGAGCGCGGCGCGCGCGGCGACCGCGGCCGCAAGCCTCGTCAGGCTCCGTCGCCGCTGCGCATCTCCAAGTCGACCCCCATTCGCGAGGTCGTCAAGGAAGGCCAGCCGATCATCATCCAGGTCTCCAAGGACCCCATCGGCACCAAAGGCGCGCGCTGCACCAGCCACGTCTCGCTCCCGGGGCGCTACGTCGTCTACGTGCCGACCGTCGAGCACATCGGCATCTCCAAGCGCATCGGCAACGATCAGGAGCGCGGCCGGCTGCGCGAGGTCATCGACAGCATCAAGCCTCCGACGGGCGGCCTCATCGTTCGCACCGTGGCCGAAGGCCTGACGAAGAAGCAGCTCAAACAGGACGTCGGCTACCTCGTTCGCCTCTGGGGCGAGATCGCGAAGAAGCGCGAGACCGCGCGCGCCCCCGAGCTGCTCATGGGCGAGCTCGATCTCGTCCTCAAGACCGCCCGCGATCTGTTCACCGACGAGGTCGACAAGATCGTCATCGACGACAAGCAGCAGTACGAGCGCCTCCGGCACTTCATCGAGATGTTCGCCCCCGAGCGCCTCAAGGACGTCGAGCTGTACAGCGATCCGGAGCCCATCTTCGACGCGTACGGCATCGAGGACGAGATCGGCCGCGCGCTCTCGCGCAAGGTGCCGCTGCCCTCGGGCGGCTACCTGATCATCGATCAGGCCGAGGCCCTCACCGCGATCGACGTCAACACCGGTCGCTTCGTCGGCAAGGGCAGCAAGGACATGGAGGAGACGATCCTCAAGACCAACATGGAGGCGGTGCAGGAGATCGCCTACCAGCTGCGCTTCCGCAACATCGGCGGCCTCATCATCCTCGACCTGATCGACATGGAGAAGGCCGGCCACCGCGAGAAGGTGCGGCGAAAGCTCGAGGACCTGCTCCAGAAGGACAAGGCCAAGACCACGCTGAACCGCATCTCGGAGCTCGGCCTCATCGAGATGACGCGCAAGCGCACGCGCGAGAGCCTCGGACGCCTGCTGCACGAGCCGTGCTTCTACTGCGACGGCACCGGGCAGCTCCAGAGCAAGGAGACGATCGCCTACGAGATCCTGCGCGAGATCCGACGGCGGCGAGGGGACCTCCCCGGCTACACGATCATCGTCAACGCCCACCCGGCGGTGGCCGACCTGCTCACCGGTCCCGAGAAGGAGGCCCTCGCGGTCGCCGAGAACCGGTACATGCGCAAGATCATGGTGGTGCCGCGCAAGGAGTTCCACCTCGAGCAGTTCGATCTGCAGGGGAAGTAACCGCCGCACCTGGCGTACGATGAGGGTATGAGACCAAGACGTGGGCGCTCCCGTCGGGTCATCTTCTTCGGCGCCGTGCTCGCGCTCGCGGCTTGCTACACGGTCCACATGGACGAGCGGCAGATCCGCTCCACGGCGTCGATCGATCTCGACTGCGACGAGAGCTACGTCGAGCTCGAGACCGAGAGCTCCGACCGGACCGACGTGGCGCGCTACACGGCGCGCGGCTGCGGCAAGGTGCGAACCTACGAGTGCACGACGGACGAGCAGGGTTACGTCGCGTGCCAGCACCCCGGGCACAGGGGCGGCGGCGACGATCCCGCGGCAGCGGCCGTAGCGGGAGACGTCGCGACGGCGGCGGTGGCGGCGGGCGCGGGGTGCGCGTGCGCGGCGCTCCTCGGGAGCAAGGGAGGCGGGGGCGGCGGGGGCGGCTCGGGCGGGGGCTCGGTCCCCGCGACGCCCGTGCGCAGTCGCTAGCATCGGCTCGCGGGTTTTCGCGCTACCATCCCCGCATGCCGGACGACGACAAACGCGCCGAGGGGCGGCTCACGATCAACAAGGAGTTCGAGAGCTTCGACGCGTTCATCCAGGAGTACGTGACGAACATCTCGAAGACGGGCGTCTTCATCCGGACGCAGTCGCCGCTGCCGATCGGGACGAAGGTGAACCTGCACTTCTCGGTGATCATGGAAGGCGTCGAGACGATCGAGGGCGTGGGCGAGGTGGTGCGCGTCGAGACGAACGCCAGCGGCAACGTCGGGATGGGCGTGGTCTTCGTGGAGCTCTCGAGCTACTCGCGCGGCCTGCTCGACAAGCTGCTCACGCGGCGGTGACCTGCTCCGCGGCTCACGCCGCGAGGGTGAGCCTGCGCGCGAGGTACTCCATCGCGATGGGGTAGCGGTACTCGATGGCCATGTGCGTGCCCTCGAAGAGCTCGAAGAAGACGTCCGTGATGCCGAGCTTGGCGAGCTCCTGGCGGAAGGCCTCGGCGCCGACGTCGAGGAAGAACTCGTCCTTCTTGCCGCAGTCGATGTAGATTGCACGCATCGACTTGAGCGCCTCGGCGTACTTGGGCTTGCTCGCCATGTAGACCGGGTCGACGGCGAGCCAGCGGTCCCAGACCTCCGGGATGCGCTTGCCCGTCGCGAGATCGAACGGCATGCGCACGGTGCCGTCGGGGTCGGCCGAGTAGCAGGCGGCCATGCAGTAGTCGTTGAGCAGCGTGTGGTCGCCGGGCTTGCTCAGCGCGGGCCGCGAGCGGAAGTCCTGCCAGAACTTCTCGAACGAGCCGCCGTAGCTGTCGCGCAGCGCGCGGAAGGTGTCGCCGAACGTGCGCGCGTAGCAGATCTCGAAGAGGGCGTCGCCGGCGTGGGTGGCGAGCGCGCCGAAGACGTCGGGGCGCATCATGGGCACGACCATCGCGCCGTAGCCGCCGCTCGACTTGCCGGTGAGCGCGCGCGCGTTGCGATCGGCCCTGGTGCGGTAGCGCGCGTCGACGAACGAGACGACGTCGTCGCAGAGGTAGGTCTGGTAGCGACCGGTGCCGGGCGAGTCGACGTACTGGCTGCCGCCGAGCGACGTCCACGCGTCGACCATCACGACGAGGCACGGTGGGACGGGGTTGTCCTTGCGCGAGAAGAGCGCGTCGACCAGCTCGATGACGTTGGGCCGGAAGGCGCTGCGGTTGCGCCACATGTCGACCTGACCCGTGAGGCCCTGGATCAGGTAGATCGCCGGAAAACGGCGCTCCTGATCGGCGTCGTAGGCCGGCGGGCGATAGACGTACAGCGGGCGGACGTGGGGATCGCCGAGGTGGTTGCCCTTCAATGCGGCGCTGTCGATTTCGAGCTCGTCGAGCTTGCCGGCGAGCGGCGTGGACCAAGGCTTCAAGTCGCTCCTCGCTTCCGAAATGGCAAAGAGCGCCGTGGCACTCGGCCACGACGCCCCTTGCAGACTACATGCTTTGTTGGACTCAGTGCGAGTGCGTTGCCGTGGCGAAGCGCTTGGCCGCGTCCGCCCAGTTGACGACGTTCCACCAGGCGGCGACGTAGTCGGCGCGCTTGTTCTGGTACTTGAGGTAGTAGGCGTGCTCCCAGGCGTCGCAGATGAGGAGCGGGATCGCCCCGACGAACGCGCTGTTCTGGTGGTTCATCAGCGAGAGCGTGATGAGGCGCTTGCCGAGCGGCTCCCAGGCAAGGAGGCCCCAGCCGCTGCCCTCGACGCTGACGGTCGCGGCGGTCATCTCCTTCTTGAACGCCTCGAACGAGCCGAAGTCGCGTTTGATCTGGTCCGCGAGCGGGCCGGTGGGCTCGCCGCCGCCGCCCTTGCCGGCGGGGGCCATGTTCGTCCAGTACTGGACGTGGTTCTGGTGGCCGGCGCCGTGGAAGGCGACGAGCCGCTCGTAGTGCTGCGCGAGGGCGAAGTCGCCGCTCTTGCGCGCCTCGTCGAGCTTCGCGAGCGCGGCGTTCAGACCGTCGACGTAGCCCTTGTGGTGCTTGTCGTGGTGGAACTCGAGCGTCGCCTTGTCGATGTGGGGCTCGAGCGCGTCGTAGGGATACGGGAGGGGCGGAAGTTCGTAGGCCATTTTAGGGCTCCTCGATCGTTTGGTTGGGCCGGGTAGGGTAGGGACGGCTGAGGCGGCGGGCAATCCCCAAAAGACGGGAAAAAAGGCCGAAGGGGAATGGAAGAAGGGGAACGGGAGGGGGAATGGGGACGGGCTAGGCGAGGTACGGGGCGAGGTAGCGCGTGGTGACGAGCTTGGCTTCGTCGAGCAGGGCGGAGGCCTGGGCGCGGGGGAGGTTGAGGGAGCGGAGCAGGAGCACCGAGATCGTTTCGATGAGGGTGGTGGCGATGAGCTTGCGGCGAGCGGGGGGGAGCTTGCGCAGCGGGGCGCGGGGCGTCGCCTGGGCGAAGCGGTCGAGCAGGTCGGCGGTGCGCGCGGCGAAGTCGCGGTTGATCTCCTCGCCGGCCTCCCAGAAGCGCTGCGAGTAGAGGAAGTTCGTCCAGACGGCGCGCGCGGTGACGCTGCTGCGGTGAAGCTCGGCGTAGGCGTCGATGGCCGCGCCGATGACCTGTTCCCACGGGACGTCGACGGCGTCGTCGCTGGCGAGGACGGCGAAGAGCGCGCGGACCTCGTCGTGGTAGCGATCGGCGAGCGCCTCGTAGACGGCGCGCTTGTTCGGGAAAAACTGGTAGATCGATCCCACCGAGGTGCTGGCTCGATCGGCGATGCCCTCCATCGTCGCGATCTCGATGCCCTTGTCGGCGAACTCGCGCGCGGCAGCGTCGAGGATGCGCGAGACGCGCTCGCGGCTCCGCTCCTGGGAAGGGATCCGTCTCTTCTTGGTTCTCACTTCAATCGCCCCGTCCTGGCTTGACAGAATCGTGAGGCGAGCCTCACATTCTCGGAAACGTGAGGATAGTCTCACGTTCTTTCGGCGAGGTCATCATGCCGCTCCCTTACCCGCCCGGCCCGCCCGGCTTGCCCGTCCTCGGCGTCGCCTTCGGCGCGCTCTCCGATCCGATCGGGCTGTTCTGCCGCAGCGCTCGCGAGCACGGCGACGTCGTCGGCTTCCGCATGCTGCACATGCGCTACGTGCTCGTGAACGAGCCCGAGGCGATCCGCCACGTGCTCGTCGAGAACGCGAAGGCGTACCAGAAGAGCCGCAACTACGCCGGCCTCAAGCTGCTGCTCGGCGAGGGGCTGCTCACCAGCGAGGGCGAGACGTGGCGCAAGCAGCGCAGGCTCGCGCAGCCGGCGTTCCACCGCGAGCGCATCGCGTCGTTCGTGGACGCGATGGCGAGCTGCACCGCCGACATGCTCGAGCGCTGGCACGAAGACGTGCGCGCGAAAGCGACGGTCGTCGACGTCCACCGCGAGATGATGCGACTCACCTTCCGCGTCGTCGGCAAGACGCTGCTCTCGCAGGAGCTCGACGGCGACGCCAGCGCAATCGGCGAGGCGCTCAGCGTGGGGCTGCGCTGGGCCAACAACTATGCCGAGTCGCTCTTGCCCCTGCCGCCCGCGATCCCGACGCCGGCGAACCTGCGCATGCACAAGGCGGCGCGCACCTTCGACGACCTCGTGAAGCGGCTCATCGCGGAGCGGCGGCGCGAGGGCGCCGGCGCCCACAACGATCTCTTGTCGATGCTTCTCGAGGCGCGCGACGAGGAGACCGGCGAGCGCATGACCGACCAGCACCTGCGCGACGAGCTCATCACGATGGTGGCGGCCGGGCACGAGACCACGGCGAACGCCCTCTCGTTCGCGCTTTACCTGCTGTCGAAGCACCCCGACTGGCTGCG
>DATIQP010000521.1:0-3577 GCA_035470765.1 Polyangiaceae bacterium
CTCGGCGCCGAGCGCGCACGCGAGCCCGATCCCGAGCGCCTCCTCGCCCGTCCAGCCGCCGCCGAGCCGCTCGATGTCCTCCACGCTCGGGACGCGACCTCGGAGCGCGCGCACGCGTGCGACGATCGCGGCCAGCTCCTCGCATCCGAGCTCGCGAGCGAGCAACGCGTCCGCCTCGCGCATCGCGGCGTCGAGCGACATGCCGCGGGACACGTCGTGGACGACGGCCGCGAAGTACGCCGCCGACAGGTAACCGCTCGCGTGCCCGTGCGTCAGCACGCCGGCGTCGCGTCCCAGCTCGAACGCGCTCGCGCGGTCGCCCGCGGCGAGGCCGATCGGCGCCGAGCGCATCACCGCGCCGCACCCCTTGCTGTCGTTGAGGCCTTCCCCGGGCAACGGGTGCCGTGTCTCGTCCGCGGTGAGCGTGCGAAGCGCGGACAGGCACGTGTTGCCCGGCGCGCGCCGGGCGTGAAGCTCCTTCACCTCGACGACCCAGCCGTCAAGGACGTGCTCGGGCACCCGTTCTCCCTGCGTAGAGAGCCATCGCAGCATGGCCATCTTCTGCACCGCCGGCATCGAGCAGATCCCCCGGTCGCGGAGACGCTGCCAGCCGCGGAGCACGCCCTCTGCCACGAAGAGCGTCATCTGCGTGTCGTCGGAGACCTTCGCGGGAGCCGGGAACGGGAACGCCGATGACGTCGGCGCGCCGAGCCGCTCGTGGATCGCGCCCGCGCTCTGCACGAACTCGACGGGGTAGCCGAGCGCGTCGCCCAGGGCGCCGCCGAGCAGGCACCCGCGGAAGCGCGAGAGCAGCGCGCGGCGTTCTTGGACGCGCGCCTGCAACGCCTCGTCGGGCGGCCACGCGCTCGCGAGCTTCTCCACCCACGCCTCTTGCTCGTCCGTCTCGACCGAGCCGGGCCGAGTGTGGCGCACGGTCCGGACCGCATCCGGCGGCGACGAGCCGAGCGCCACCAGCACGCACGCGCCGACGAGGCCCGTCCGCCCCAGCCCGCCGCGGCAATGAATGACGACGTTCTCGCCGCGTGCGGCGCGAGTGACGATCTCGCCGACGAGGTTCACGAGATCCGCCATGCGCTGCGGCACGCCCCCGTCCGCGATCGTGAGGCGCAGCACGTCGATATGGCGGCGGCGCGCCTCCTCGAGCAGCGTCGGGATGCCCAGCGAGCGAAGCTCGTGGTCCTCGAGCAGGCACACCAGCACGCGGGCACGGTAGGTATCGCGCAGCCGGTCCAGATCGGACCCGAGGTCGCGCAGCCAATTGCCCGCGAGCCCCGCGTGCGTCTTGCCGGGCGCGAAGGTCAGCCCGATCTCGCCGGGGAGGGGCGCGGCGTGGAGCGGCAGCCAGTCCACGCGCAAGGGGTGCGTCGTCGAGGTGAGCGTCATCACTTCCTATCTTGCCTCCATTGCCCGCGACGATCCGGTGGAGCGCTTCGGAGCGACTGCTCCGGCGTGCAGTCCCCCTCCGCGCGGGAACGCTCTATGACCTTCGGGGAGGGAACGCCCGGTCCATGAAATCGTGGAAGCTGCTCGCGATGCTCGCGATCGTCCCGGCGAAGGCCTCCGCGGGGCCGCCGTACGTCACCGACGATCCCGAGCCCGTCGAGTATCGCCACTGGGAGGTCTACCTCGCGTCGCAGTCGTTCGACGACGACGAGGGCTGGACCGGCACCGCGCCGCACCTCGAGGTCAACTACGGCGTCGTTCCCAACCTGCAGCTCCACGTCATCGCGCCGCTCGCCTTCTCGGTGCCACTCGTTGGGCCGAGCGCCTACGGCTACGGCGACACCGAGCTCGGAGCCAAGTTCCGCTTCGTCCAGGAGACGAAGTGGATCCCGATGATCGGCACGTTCCCGCTCGTGGAAGCGCCGACCGGCGATCGCTCCGCCGGCCTCGGCAACGGCAGCACGCAGATCCTCGTTCCCGTGTGGCTCCAGAAGAGCTTCGGCCGCTGGGTGACGTACGGCGGCGTCGGCGTGTGGATCGATCTCGGCGATCGCGACAGGCACTGGTGGTTCTTCGGCTGGCACCTGGAACGTCGCCTGTTCGACTGGCTCTGCGTGGGTGCGGAGGTCTTCTACCAGACCCCCGACGAGCACGGAGGTGATCAGGACGCGCGGTTCAACGTGGGCGCGGTGATCGATTTCAGCGATCTGCACCACCTGATGTTCTCCGTGGGGCGCGGCTTCGTGGGGCCGAACGTCTTTCAGAGTTACGTGGCGTACCAGGTGACGTTCGGTCCGAAGAAGTGAGTTACCTTCGTCGTATGCGCCGCCTCTCCTTCCTGGCGTTGATCGTTGCAGCATGCGGCGGAACCGTGGCGGGGATCGACGGCGGGACGGAAGCGGGGACCGACTCGGGCTGCCCGCAGCCCCCGAGCGCTCCCGTCTACGACTGCGAGGCCGGGGCGCTCGATGCGGAAGGTTGCGGCCCGTGGAGCTCGACGCAGCCGACTCCGCGCTACCCGATCGGCTGCGGCGTCACCACGACGCAGCAGGGCACCTTCTGCGGCCCGGTGACCTGCAACTGCACCACGACCGGGCTCCCGGACAGCGGTCCCGGCTGGGTCTGTCCCCTCTGACTCGGTCGCGATCGCGCGCCGCGAATCAGCTGGCGCGCAGCCGCCGCCGCGTGGCGATCTGGTAAGCGAGAACGAAAGCGCTCGCCGTCGTGAGCGACACGATCAGGCTCGCGGGCTGGTCGTTGCCGTCGGCGTACAGCCCGAAGGCGCGCCCCGCAAAACCCCCGAGCAGGGCGCCCGAGGTAGCGACCAGCAGCGAACCGAACCAGCCTCCCGCCTCCTTGCCTTCGACGAGCACGCGGCCCGCGAGCGCGTGCGAGCCCGCACCCACGGCGAGGCCCAGGACCAGAAACAGGAGGATCTCCATGATCTCCGTTTAGGTGTCCGCGCTCGGTGAACCATTCGAGGCAAATCGACGGCCGCGCCGCGAGCGAGGTTGCGCTCCGCCTCCCAGGGCGCATACTGACCGCTCTTCGGGGTTCGGCCGTCGGGCGTGACGGCTGCGCGCGCACGATTTCGGCCTCGACAGTGCGCGCTCGGTCGGAGGAGTCATCGACACCGTGCTCCAGAAAATCGCCCTGCTGGGCAACCACGTGCCGCGGCAGTGCGGCATCGCCACGTTCACCACGGACCTCGGCGCGGCGATCGCCGCCGAGCACCCCGAGATCGATTGCTTCGTCCTCGCGATGAACGATCCGGGCAAGCGCCACGGCTATCCGCCGCGCGTGCGCTTCGAGCTGTCGGAGGGCGACATCGCTTCGTATCGACGCGCCGCCGACTACCTGAACGTCAACGCGGTGGACGTAGTCTCCGTCCAGCACGAGTACGGAATCTTCGGTGGCAAGGCCGGAGCTCACGTGCTCGAGCTGCTCCGCGAGTTGCGCATGCCGCTCGTGACCACCCTGCACACCATCCTCGCGGAGCCCACGCCGCTGCAGCGCGGAGTGATGGACGAGCTCACCGAGCTGTCCGAGCGCCTCGTCGTCATGAGCCAGACCGGCGCCGACCTGCTGCGCAGCGTGCACGGGGTCCCTTCGC
>DATIQP010000522.1:0-3729 GCA_035470765.1 Polyangiaceae bacterium
GGGCCCCCGAGACCGCGGTCAGAGGTCGAGGGGGCGGGGGCGCAGCCCCCCGTTCCAACGTGGCCGTGAGCCCTCGCGCGGCGAAGCCGCGCGCCTGGGCTCACGGCGTGATGCGCTCCATCATCCGCGCGAACGGAATCGTCTCGCGGACGTGGTGGAGCCCGCAGATCCACGCGACGCACCGCTCGACCCCCATCCCGAACCCGGCGTGCGGCACGGTCCCGTAGCGGCGGAGGTCGAGGTACCACTCGAACGCCTCCTTCGGGAGCTGGTGCTGCGCGATCCCGCGCTCGAGCGTCTCGAGGTCGTCCTCGCGCTGGCCGCCGCCGATGATCTCGCCGTAGCCCTCCGGCGCGAGCACGTCGCAGCCGAGCGCGACCTTCGCGTCGTCCGGGTCCTTCTTGAAGTAGAAGGCCTTCATCTCCGCCGGGTAACGGTGGACCATCACCGGGCGATCGAACTGCTGCGCGATGACGGTCTCCTCGTCGCCGCCGATGTCGTCGCCCCACTTCATCGGGTGGCCCGCCTTCTGGAGCACGTCGACCGCCTCGGTGTACGTGATGCGCGGGAAGGGCGGCTTCACGGTCGCGAGCTTCGACAGGTCGCGCTCGAGCACCCGCTGCAGCTCCTCGCCGTGCTTCGCGACCGCGGTCTGGACGACGTACGAGACGAACTGCTCCATGAGCTCCATGTCGCCGTCGAGGTCCATGAACGCGACCTCGGGCTCGACCATCCAGAACTCGGTCAGGTGGCGGCGCGTCTTCGACTTCTCGGCGCGGAAGGTCGGGCCGAAGCAGTAGACCTTCCCGAGCGCCATCGCGGCCGCTTCCATGTAGAGCTGGCCGGACTGCGTGAGGTAGGCCTTCCCGAGGTCGAAGTAGGGCACCTCGAACAGCGTCGAGGTCCCCTCGCACGCGGACGGCGTGAAGATGGGCGCGTCGACGAGGGTGAAGCCGCGCTCGTCGAAGAAGTCGCGGATCGCCTTCTCGACCGTGTGGCGGACGCGCAGGATGACCTGCTGCCGCGGCGAGCGGAGCCACAGGTGGCGCTGCTCCATCAGGAAGGCGACGCCGTGCTCCTTGTTGCCGATGGGGAACTCCCGCGCCGGTCGCGCCACGACCTTCAGGTCGCGGACGTCGAGCTCGAACCCGATGGGCGAGCGCGCGTCCTTCTTCACGAGCCCGGTCACGGCGAGGCTCGTCTCCTGGGGCAGGTGGTCGGCTTCCTGGAACGCCTCCGGCGAGACGTTCCCCTTGAACACGACGCACTGGATCGTGCCGGTGCCGTCGCGGACCTGGAGGAAGTGGAGCTTCCCCGAGGAGCGGCGGTTGTGGAGCCAGCCGTGGAGGGTGATCTCCTTGCCCTCGTGCTGGGCGACGTCGGCGATGTGGACGGGCGGGAACATGCGCGGTTCGCTCCGGAGCGGGTGCGGGTGCGCGCGCAATATAGAACAGGCGGCGGAGAAGCGCCGCCGTCGCGAGCTCGCCGCGAGCGGCGGCTAACCGCGCGGGGTCACGGGCGGATCCGTCGGATGCGCCTCGTCGCCGCGCCGCGCCCCGTCGCACCGCGAAGGGCGCAAGGCGAGCGTGCGGCGAGGTCGACCCTCCGGTAATATCGCCGGCTTCTATGGCGATGAACGAGCGTTACGAGCCGCAGTCGATCGAGCCGCGCTGGCAGAAGCGCTGGGAGGAGGCGGGCGTCTTCAAGGCCGGCCGCCGCCCGGACGCGCCGAAGAAGTACGTGCTCGAGATGTTCCCGTATCCCTCGGGCGCGATGCACATGGGGCACGCGCGCGTGTACGTCATCGGCGACGCGATCGCGCGCCACGCACGCATGCGCGGCCACGACGTGCTCCACCCCATCGGCTTCGACGCGCTCGGCCTCCCCGCCGAGAACGCGGCGATCAAGGACGGGCGCCACCCCGCCGAGCGCACGCGCGAGAACATCGGGACGTTCCGCGCCGACATGAAGCTGCTCGGCTACAGCTTCGACTGGGACCGCGAGATCGTGACCGCGGACCCCGAGTACTACCGCTGGAACCAGTGGTTCTTCCTGAAGATGCTGGAGCGCGGGATCGCGTACCGGCGCGAGGGGAAGGCCAACTGGTGCACCGGGTGCCAGACGGTCATCGCGAACGAGCAGGTCGTCGAGGACAACGTCTGCGAGCGCTGCAGCTCGCCGGTGGTCGAGAAGATCATCCCCGAGTGGGCGTTCCGCATCACCGCGTACGCGCAGGACCTGCTCGACGGGCTCGACACGCTCACCGAGTGGCCCGAGCGCATCACCACGATGCAGCGAAACTGGATCGGCAAGAGCGTCGGCGCGGAGGTGGACTTTGCGGTGCCGGGCGCCGCGCCGATCAAGGTCTTCACCACGCGTGTCGACACGATCTTCGGCTGCACCTACGTCGTCCTCGCGCCGGAGCACCCGCTCGTCGAACAGGTCACGGCCTCCGATCGGCGCGCCGAGGTGCGCGCCTTCGTCGAGCGGATGCGCAAGACGGAGGCGATCGACCGGATGGGCGAGAACGCGCCGAAGGAGGGCGTGTTCACGGGCGCGCACGCGGTGAACCCGTTCACCGGCGAGCAGGTGCCGGTCTGGATCGCGAACTTCGTCCTCGCCGAGTACGGGACGGGCGCCGTGATGAGCGTCCCGGCCCACGACCAGCGCGACTTCGAGTTCGCGCGGAAGTACCGCCTGCCCGTCCGCGTCGTCATCCAGCCGGCGAAGGGCGAGAAGCTCCCCTCCGGCGACGCGCTCGAGCGCGCGTACACCGAGGACGGCGTGCTCGAGGGATCTGGGCGCTTCTCCGGCCTGCCGAGCGCGAAGGCCCGCGAGGCGATGGCGGAGGAGGCGCGCGCGAAGGGCTTCGGCCAGCCCACGGTGCGCTGGCACCTGCGCGACTGGGGCGTGTCGCGCCAGCGCTACTGGGGCACGCCGATCCCCATCGTCTACTGCCCGGACCACGGCGCCGTGCCGGTCCCGGAGGACCAGCTGCCCGTCGTGCTGCCCGAGAAGGCGATCATCACCGGCACCGGCGAGCCGCCGCTCGCGAAGGTGCCCGAGTTCGTCGAGACGACGTGCCCGCGCTGCGGGAAGCCGGCGCGGCGCGAGGTCGAGACGATGGACACCTTCGTCGACTCGTCCTGGTACTACGCGCGCTACCTGTCGCCGCACGACGACCGCGGGCCGTTCGAGGTCGCGCAGGCGCGCCGCTGGCTCCCGGTCGACGTCTACGTCGGCGGCCCCGAGCACGCGGTGATGCACCTGCTCTACTTCCGGTTCTGGCATCGCGTCATGCACGAGCTCGGGCTCGTGCAGGAGAGGGAGCCCGCGCGCCGGCTCGTCACGCAGGGCATCGTGAACGGGCCGGACGGCCGGAAGATGTCGAAGCGTTGGGGCAACGTCGTGTCGCCGGGCCCGCTCGTGCAGCGGTTCGGCGCCGACGCGGCGCGCATGTTCGTGCTGTTCGCGGCGCCGGTCGAGAAGGACATCGACTGGTCGGACGAGCAGGTCGAGGGGATCCTGCGCTTCCTCTCGCGCACCTGGCGCGCGTTCACCGGCCGGCAGGACGTGTTCCGCGTCGACCCCGCGCTGGCGAAGGACGCGCAGGGGCCGTTCCTCGAGCTGCGGCGCCGGACGCACCGGACCATCAAGCGGGTGAGCGAGGGGTTCGAGTCCGACCTGAAGTTCAACACGAGCATCGCCGCGCTCATGGAGATGGTGAAC
>DATIQP010000523.1:0-7067 GCA_035470765.1 Polyangiaceae bacterium
GTTGGACGCCGGGCAGAAGACGAACGGCGCCTCGATCCGGGGCGCCACTGCGACGGCGACCTCGCCGCCGACACCGACGTTCCGGCGAGCCTCGTCGGCGAGCGCGCGCCACGTGAAGGCGGGAGGCATCGGTGCCCAGCCCACGTAGGCCCTCTCGAGCGTGCTCGTCCGCCACACGACCCACGCCGCCGCGTACGTCCGGCCCGGGATCCACGCCCAGCCGCGGCCCTCGATGGCCACCCATCGCCCGTAGTGGAAGGGGAGCCAGCCCCACTCGTAGTCGCTCACCCAGGCGTAGTCGTCACGGTAGACCCAGCGGCCGGCGGTGACGTAGGGCATGAAGCCCGGGCCGACCTTCTGCGGATCAGGTACCCAGACCGTGCCGAAGCTCGGGTCGTCGACCCAGCTCCCGTAGGGTGCAAGGAGCGGCCGGAAGTCGATCAGGGCCGTCGGATCCGTGTCCGCGAAGGTCTCGGTCGGCTCGACGAGCGTGTCCGGCGGGGCCTCGGGGTCGGGCGAGGCGGGACGCAGCGCCGGCGGGACCAGCTCGGCCATGCTGATGCAGCCGCCGACGAACACCAACGTCAGAGCCAGGGCCTGACGCGACACCATGCACGACTTGCAAGCGAATCACGTACCGCGCGACGAGGCCGTCGCCACGCGATCGGCTCGGCCGCGCGATGCACGGCGTGCACCGCGCGCGCCGTTAGTGCCGGAGGAGGGAGTCGAACCCCCGACCTAGCGCGTATGAAACGCCCGCTCTAACCATCTGAGCTACTCCGGCGCAGGGGGCGCGCAGTATGAGCAAGGGGGGCGGAAAATGTAAAGACCCTAGTTGCGGTCACCTGCTCCGCGGCTGCGGCCGCGAGGGTCATCTGCTCCGCGGCTGCCGCCGCGATGAACGGCGGCGACGCATCAGCAGGGCGAAGCCCAGGACGGCGCCCGAGAACCCGAGCGCGCCCCGCGAGGAGCCTTGCGGCACGTCGCACGAGCAGCCGCCCGCGTCGTACTGCGGCGGCGGGAGCGTGGAGGGCGGGGTGCAGTCCGGCGGGCCGGACGCGCGCTTGTAGACGCCCTGGTCGAGCGTGTGGGCGTACGACCCGGTGTTGGCGTTGTCGTGGTGGAACGACTCCCACTGCACGACGCCCTGCGAGCTGCCCTTCGTCGTCCAGGCGAACATGTAGCCTTCGCGCGTGGTGGCGATCACGTCGAGCGAGCCGCCGCCCGTCACGTCGCCCACGGCGGCGGCGCCGATCGTCCAGCCGTTGGTGAACTTCGGCCAGCCCTTGGCCTCGACGCCGCACGCGTCGGCGGCGTGGATGAAGTACGAGCCGGTGCCGAGGATCGTCTCGGGGTAGTCGTCGCCGGAGATGTCGGCGACGGTCGGCATCGCCAAGAACTGGAAGTCCTCGAGCACGACGGGCATGCCGTCGAGCATCTTGCCGGTCCTGCCGCTCCACGACGCGAGGAGGAACTGCGCCAGGTGGGGGATTCCGCCGCCGGCGAGCGAGCCGATGAGGCTGAGCGAGCCGCCGCTCATCACGGGATCGGGCACGCCGTCCTGATCGAGATCGCCGACCGCCGGCTGCGAGAGGATCGGGAACATCGTGTCGGGCTGCGCGAGCGTCCACGGGCCGAAGATCGCCGTCGCGTCGAAGCCGGGCTCGACCTGGTTGGTGTTCGGGTTGACGTGGTTCGCCGGGACCTTGTTGGGCGGATCGCTGAAGCCGCTCTGCACGCCCGGATTGGCCTTCAGCACGAGCGGAGGCGCGCCGTTGCCCATGATGCCGATCTCCTCGACGCCGTCGTTGTCGAAATCGGCGGCGAACTGCGAGGGAGGTACCCCCGTCCCGACGACGGGAAAGAGCTTGAGCGACGTCATCGTGATCGGCCAGTTCGGGAGATAGGGCCCGTCGGCCTGCGGACTCGGCGTGTTCATGCCGCGACCGTCGATGGCGAAGACCGGTCCGGAGCCGCCGCCGCCGCCGACCGTCTCGTTCGAGCCGGTCACGAGCTCGGGGATGCCGTCGCCGTTGAGATCCGTCGCGGTCGGCGTCGACATGATCCGGTCCATCTTCTCGGCCTTGGAGCTGTTCACCCGCACCGGCCAGCCGGACACTGCCGTGCCGTCCGCGTGCCACGCGTAGATGAACGCGTCGAACGCGGCCTGCACGATGTCGAGCTTGCCGTCCTTGTCCATGTCCACCAGGACAGGCGCCGCGTACGCGCCGCGCGCCACGGCGTGGTGCAGGTCCATGCAGTCGCCGGTCGGCTTCGGCGCCGCGGGGTCGAGCGGGCACGAGGGTACGAGCGGCAGCCGCTTCGGCCAGCCGGGCAGCGTCTTGCCGGTGTGATCGAGGACGTACATCGAGCCGTCCCACGTCGAGAAGACGATCTCCGGCTTGCCGTCGCCGTCGAGGTCGCCCACGGCGGGCGCCGAGCCGATGGTCTCGCGAGCGATGTCGGGATCGATGCCGCCGTTCTTGCCGTTCGCGTAGGCGGTGGCGGTCAGGTAGCTCGGCACGCCGGGGCCAGCGGCGGCCGGGTTCAGGCCGTCGATGAGCGCCGTGCGGAACGGGAAGCCAGGAGCCTCGACCGGCACGCCGGTGGCGAGGGAGTAGACGTGGAGCGTGCCGTCGGTCGCCCCGAAGACGATGTCGCGGATGCCGTCGCCGTCGATGTCGGCGAGCTTCGCGCTGCCCTCGGCGGAGGTGCCGAGGTCGATGGGGAAGCCCGGGAGCAGGTCGGGATCGTTGCCGTTCAGATCGTTGGTGATGGCGATCGTCCTGCGGGCTTCGCCGTTCTGGTCGAAGCCGCCGTAGTGCGCCGTCGCGCGGACGCGCAGGGTCACGGTGCGATCGTTGGGGCCCCAGCAGAACGTCTTGTCGCGGTTGCACCGCGGCTGCGAGTCAGGATCGGGATCGTGCTTGGTGTCGAGCTGGCGAGGATCGAACGTCGCGAGCGGCGCGTTCGGCCCGCCGCTGACCGTCGAGCTCGGCACGTTCTTGATCGCGGCGATGAGCGGCTGGAACTGGGAGTCGTCCGGCTCGACGCCCGGCGCCCACTCCACGACGTAGTCGTACGACGTCGCGCGCTTGGCGGCGACCGTGCCCACGACGGCGACCGTGCCGCCCACGCGATTGGCGTAGATCGGCTGGTACCAGGTGGGCGAGGTGACGTCGACCTCGGGCGGGATCTTGCCGTCTTTGACCATCGAGAGCGCGCGGAACGCGTTGATGCGGCCGTAGTTGAAGCGCTGGTCCCAGCCGGGCTTCGACTCGTAGAACGGCCCGAGCCCGGTCGACGGATCGATGTTCTTCGACTCGGGCACGTTCACGTCGTCGGCGCCCTGCTTGAGGAGCTGCATCACCTCTTCGGCGGAGAGATCGATCGGCTGCGGCAGCGAGCGGCCCATCGCGTAGACGAGCCCCGCGATGCCGGCCGTGCGCCCCGTCGCCTCGCTCGCGCAGCTCACGCCGCTGACGCTGAGCGCGGAGTGGCCGCCGTAGTTGGTGCACGAGTCGAAGGCGAGGAAGGTCGTCGAGTCGTGGTAGTTGTCGCCGTTGTAGCGGATCGTGTGGACGGGGAGCGTGTGGTTCCACGTCGCGGGCATGTTGTGGTGGCGCGAGTTCTCGTCGGCCATGCTCGCGTCGACGAGCACGCCGTGCGCGTACGCGTAGTCGATGGCGCGGCGCGAGAAGGGCGTCTGGTTGATCGTGCCGAGCGCCTCCTGGATGACCTTCACGCCCATGTCGGTCGCGTAGACCGCGGCCTTGGCGAAGTTGTTCACGTCGGTGATGAAGCTCTCGCCGACACGAAGCGGCATGAACATGCAGCTCGGGCACGTGCCGATGCCGGAGCTGTTGTTGTTGCCCTCGGCCGACGAGTCGTTGGCCTCGCCGGTGCCGTGGCCGTAGCGCGTGTCGTCGTAGGGGTCGTTGTCGTTCTTGTAGAAGTCCCAGCCGGCGATGTCGTCGACGTAACCGTTGCCGTCGTCGTCGACGCCGTCGGAGAACCTCAGGATCAGATCGCCGGGATCGAGCAGGCAGTTGTGGTTGAGATCGCCCGCGGTGCGGTCCGTGGTCGACGGCTGCAGCGGATCCATCCCCTGAAAACACTTGTCGCCCGTGACGATGGGCGTCATGCGCGGGTCGTCCTTGTAGTCGACGACGTTGAAGACCCCGTCGCCGTTGCAGTCGTAGCCCGCGAGCGCGCCGGTGCCGCCGCACGCCTGGCCCTGCGCGTTTTGCGGCTTGTGGTTCGCGAGCTCCGCCCTGTTGAGGGCGACCTTGTTGACGATGTCGGAGCTGTCCCACTCGATGCCGGAGTCGAGGACGGCGATGCGCACGTCCTGACGGCCGTTCTCCATCGCCTTGCCGTCCAGCGACGCGAGCAGCGCCCAGGCCTTGTCGATGCTCATGCCGGAGGCGCCGAGCGCGAGATCGGCGCCGAGGTACGGCTGCGTGCCCTGGTCCTGCTTGGGCAGAAACGACCAGTAGTTCCAGCGGTCGGCGTAGCCGGGATCGTTGGGCCAGTTGTTCTGGTCCGTCATGTCCGCGTTGGGGTCGGTCGGCGGCCAGGTCGCGTGCGCGGGCGTGTCCGCGTGGAAGACGAGCCCGAACACCGCGACCGCCCCGAGAAGGCCGATGCCACGAAGGAAGATCCGCATGGAAAGCTCCGTCAGAAGTCGCCGAACAGATCGCGGATGCGCGTGCCGAGTGCGAGCGCGATCCGATAGAGGGACTCGATCGAGGCCGCCGACTCGGCGCGCTCGATCTGCGAGAGCAGCGAGACGCTCAAGCCCGTCCGGTGGCTCATTTGCTTGAGCGTGAGGTCCTTCTCTTTGCGCATGTTGCGGATGATGTCGCCGATCGAGCGCTGGAGCTGCTCCACCGGCAAGCGCACCAGCCCCTTCTCGCGCAGCACCTTCTCGAGCGTCTTGCGGAACTCGTCCACGTTGATCGGCTTCTTCAGGTAGCCGACCGCGCGGAGATCCATCGACGCCGCGGCGCTCTCGTAGTGCGGGAAACCGGTGAAGATGATGACGGCGATGTCGCTGTCGATCTTGCGCACCCGCCGCAGCACCTCGATGCCGTCCAGCTTCGGCATCATCAGGTCCAGGATCATCACGTGGTAGTCGCCGTCGCGGACCTCGGCCTCGACGTGCGTCGGGTCGCTCAGAGCCTTGACGTGGTAGCCGTCCGCCTCGAGCAGCGTCTGCATGTAGTCGCAGATGGCCTTGTCGTCGTCGACGATGAGGATGCGGATGGCGGGGAGCTCGGGAGCCATGCGGGCTTCTCTCCTTGTGCGTGGCGCCGGCCCTAAACCGGCAGCTGAGGCGCGATTACAGTATCACTAAAGGAGCAATTTGGGGGTTTTTCGCCACGAACATGGGGGTCTCACTGGGCCGGCGGGTCCGCGAAGCGGAGCAATTTGCCCCCCCGGGGATCGCACACCCAAGCCCATCCGCGATCGTCGGCGGTCACGCAGTGCGCGCCCTCGGCCGTCGGCACCGTCGCGAGCACGCTGGGCTTGCCGTCGGGCGCGATGGACACGATCGCCATGGTCGCGCTCTTGGCGCCCGGCAAGTAGACGTGCGAGCGCTTGGCGTCGTACGCGATGACGTCGACGCCGGCGCCGGACGAGACGCTGCCGAGCAGCTTGCCGCCGTGATCGACGTCGAGCACCGAGAGCTTGCCCTCGGCGCACCCCGCGAACAGGAAACCGCGCGCCGCGTCGAGCGCGATGCCGCGCGAGCCGGCGCACCCGTTCGGCCAGCTCGCCACGATCGCGTGCGTCGCGAGGTCGATGGCGACGGAGGTGCCCTTCCAGAGGTGCGTGAAGGCGCGCTTGCGCGTCTCGTCGATCACCAGCGACTCGGGCCCGCCCGGCACGGCGATCTCCGCGGCGTGGACGGGCGCCGGCGGACCCTCCTTCGGCAGCGAGAAGATCTCGATGCGGTCCCGGTCCGGCTCGGTGACCCAGACGGCGTCCGCGGAGCCGACCCAGCGGACGTAGTCCGGGCTGCCCGCGAGCTTGGCGCGCGCGACGATGGCCCCGGCGCGGGGATCGATCACGTCGAGCTCGATCGCCGTCCGGTCCGTCGCGAAGAGCAGGCCGCGACCCTCGTCGGCGGAGGTGGTGCCCTCGTCGTGGCCGCCCGAGTAGCGGCTGCTCGATTTCGAGAAGCCGCCGACGAGCGTGACGGCGAGGGTGTCGGGGTCGACGAGCGCGAGCTGGCCCGTGCCGGCGGAAGGGGCGAGGACGCGGCGAAGCCCGCGCGCGAAGCCGAGGTCGTCGAAGCCGACGCCGCCGGCGCCGCCGGGGATGGCGATGTAGGGATTGGTCGGCACAGCCGTCGTCGCGAGGGGCGCGGGGGCGGAAACGGTCGCTGGCGCCGACGCGAATGCGGCCGAGGGCGGCGGGCCGGCGTCGGCCGCGTGAGCAGGGGGATGAGCGCAGGCGCCGCAGAGCATCAGGCTGGCGAGGGCGGCGGTACGCATGCGCCGAGCATACCCCCGACGCCCCAGCCGCGAGGGACTGAACGGATTGCCGGCAAAGCGCAAGACGTGCATGCGATCTGTGCCGCGGGCTAGCAACTGCACGCACCTGCAGCATGGCTCGGGAAGTGCACAGGATCAGGGCTCAGCCATGGCACTCGGATATATTAGCGTCGTCCCCAACGTGCGAGCCTGCCCGGACTGCCCCGCAACCCACGCGCATGTCTTCGAGGAGTTGCTGCCTCACCCGCAACACCCTTGCGCGTTCCGCGTGGCGACGGTCGGCGAGCGCGAAACCATCCCCCACGCGTGGTTCGGTGCGTACGCGCTCGGCCTGGTGCGGCGCGGCATCGTCATCCGGCAACGGGTCGACGGGACCGGCAGCGCCACCGCGGTGGACGTCGTCGGCCCGGGCGGCGCGCTGCTGCTCGACGGGAACGAGGAGAGCGTCTCCGGCTACGCCGCCGCCGAGGCGATGGTCTGCCTCTGCCCCTCGCTGAGCCTCGAGCAGTCCTCGTGCTCCTCGATGGGGACGACGCGTGACATGCTCCGCCTGCACACCGTCGC
>DATIQP010000524.1:0-8983 GCA_035470765.1 Polyangiaceae bacterium
GGGCGTGATTTCACGCTTGCCGTGCTCGCCCGGAAACGCCAGGACAGCGGAGTCGAAGGCCTCGTGCTCGACGCCGACGGCATCACGTCTTTTCGCGATGCCGCCTCCACGCTGTTCAAGGCGGCGGGCAAGCCGGACGACCGAGCGCAGCGAGATCTTCACGACCAGCGTCGACAACCAGTCGTTCGTGCCCATCCACGTCCTGCAGGGCGAGCGCCAGATGGCGGCGGACAACCGCTCGCTCACGCGCTTCGAGCTGACCGGCATCCCGCCGGCGCCGCGCCAGGTCCCCAAGATCCAGGTCACGTTCAAGATCGACGCGAACGGCGTCGTGAGCATCGAGGCCAAGGACCTCGGCACGGGCCGCGCCCAGACGATCCGCGTCACCGCGGGGAGCGGGCTCTCGCAGGAGGACGTCGAGCGCCTCGTGAACGAGGGCGAGAGGTTCCGGCAGGCCGACGACATGCGCCGGGAGCTCGCCGAGCTGAAAAACCAAGCCGAAACCCTGCTCTACACCACCGGTGCCGCCCTCGAAGGGTACGCCGATCTCGTCGACGGCGAGGTCCTCGACGCGGCGCGACAACAAGCCGCCCGCCTGCGAGAGCTGCTCGACAGCGCGAGCGACATCGCCCTGATCCGCGAGGCCCACCAGGGCCTCGAGGCCATGGTCTTCGCCATCGCCGAGAAGATGTACGGGGCTGCCGGAGACGAAGCGGACCCGGCCGACGGCGGAGAGCCGCAAGGGTAGAACCGGGGTATACTCGGAGCATGAGCGCTCCCGCGATGACCGACTCGGACCGAGCCGGCCACCTGATCTACGACTGGAACGAAGTCGACCGGCGCGGCCGTCTCATCCCGAAGGGCGTCACGTTCTTCGACGAGACGCTGCGCGACGGCCTGCAGAACCCCTCGGTGCGCGATCCGTCGATCGAGGACAAGCTCCGGATCCTGCACTTGATGGAGGACCTCGGCATCCAGGAGGCCGACATCGGCCTGCCGGGCTCGAGCAAGCGCGCGTTCGAAGACGTGCTTCGCATGTGCCGCGAGGTCGTCGATTGCAAGATGAAGATCCGCATCGCCTGCGCGGGTCGCACGGTGGTGAGCGACATCACCCCGATGGTCGAGGTCTCGCAGCGCGCGGGCATCCCCATCGAGGTCTACGCGTTCATCGGCTCGAGCCCGATCCGGCAGTTCGCCGAGGACTGGGACGCATCGAGCATCGCGAAGAAGAGCGCCGAGGCCATCGACGTCGCCATCAAGGCGAACCTCCAGGTCGCCTACGTCACCGAGGACACGACGCGCTCGCGGCCCGAGGTGCTCTCGACGCTCTTCAAGACGGCGATCGACCACGGCGCCACCCGTCTCTGCTTGTCGGACACGGTCGGCCACGCCACGCCCGACGGCGTGCGCAACCTGATCCGCTTCACGCAGAGCATCATCGCCGGCACCGGCGTCAAGAACATCGGGATCGACTGGCACGGTCACAACGACCGCGGCCTCGCGCTCGAGAACGCGCTCTGGGCGCTCGAGTTCGGCGCCGATCGCGTGCACGGCACGGCGCTCGGCATCGGCGAGCGGGTCGGCAACGCGCAGATGGAGCTCATCCTGCTCAACATGAAGCTCCTCGGCCTGCTCGATCAGGACCTGACGAAGCTGATGGAGTACTGCGAGGCCGTGGCGAACGCCGTCGGCTGGAACGTGGCGCTGAACTACCCGCTCGTCGGCCGCGACGCCTTCCGCACGGCGACGGGCGTGCACGCGGCGGCGATCATCAAGGCGATGCAGAAGGGCGACGCCTGGCTCGCGGATCGGATCTACAGCGGCGTGCCGGCGGGCATGTTCGGTCGCAAGCAGGAGATCTTGATCGGCTTCATGAGCGGCGCGTCGAACGTGAACTACTACCTGCGCGAGCGCGGCATCGAGCCGACCGAGACCCTCACCAAGGACATCCTCGCGGCCGCGAAGGCGCTCGACCACATCATGACCGAGGAAGAGGTCATGGCCGTCGTGCGCCGCGTCCAGGGATGAGAGGCTCGAGCGTGCGGCAGTGAGCGCGCGATCATGCGTCGATCGACCGGAGCATCGCGCGAGGCTCGCGGCGCTCGCGTGCGCGGCGGCGGTGTCGGGAGGCGCGTGCGGCGGCGCGCCGGTGCTGATCTCCGCGCCCATGCTCGAAGCGGAAGCGCCCGCGGCTCATGCCGCCGGCGACGCGGTGCGGACGGTCGACGGCGACTGGGAGGGGCGCGGCACGCAGTCGGACGACCGCTCCTGGCCGATGCGCGTCCGCCTCTCGTCGACGGAGCACGGCCTCGGCGCGCAGGTCTTCTACCCCGACGAAGGCTGCATAGGGGAGTGGGCGATGCACGAGGTGGAGCACGGGCTGTGGGAGGGTGACGAGACGATCCTCTCGGACCCCCGACACAAGTGCATCCCGAGCGGCTCGGTGACGCTGCGCCAGCGCGACGACGGGACGCTCGAGTGGACGTGGGAGGGCATCGACCCCAACACGGGCGCGGACCTGTCGGCGCGCGCGTCGCTTTCTCGCGGCGCCGCACAACCAGAGGACGCCCGCGGCCGATGAAGCTCGGTGAGCTTGCTCGCGACGGCGTGGGATCGATTCGGTGCTTTTCTGGCGCCTCCGCGGTGCTCCGCGTGCGACGAGCCCACCGGCCCGAGGGTCGCGTTCTGCGCTCGGTGCGCGCGTACGATCGAGCGAACCTCGAGCCCCGGGGCTGCGTTCGTCTACGGCGGCGCCATCGCCGGGGCAATCTCCCGCTTCAAATACACCCCCACGCCGGAGCTCGGGGTGCCGCTCGGCCTTTTGCTCTCGCAGGCCGCTCGCGAGCGTACGGCGGAGGTCGACGCCGTGATCCCGGTCCCGCTGCACGCTACCCGGCTCGTGGAGCGGGGCTTCAACCAGTCCACGCTCCTGGCTCGGCCGGTGGCACGGGCTCTCGGCGTGCCACTTTTCGTCAGGGCCCTCGAGCGTACCCGCCCCACGCCGAGGCAGGCGGAGCTCGACCGGGCTGCGCGCCTGCGCAACGTCGCGGGAGCTTTCCGCGCGCGGCCGCGACCCCGTCTGGAAGGGCTGCGAGTCCTCCTGGTGGACGACGTGCGGACGACCGGCGCCACCGAGCGGGCCTGCGCCCAGGCGCTGCGCGAGGCGGGCTGCCGCGAGGTCCATTCCCTCGTCCTCGCCATCGCGGCCCCGATCGCATACCCTTGAGGGGCGCAGCCATCGCGGCGTCAGCCGCGGAGCAGTTGTGGTGACCACGTGACCAACCCGAGCAGCGAGTGGCGCTGGGCCGACCCGACCGGCCAACAAAGGCTCGTCCGCGAGGATGAATTGCGCGTGGCGCTCGCCTCCGGGACCATCCCTTCCAACGCCCCGGTGTGGCGCCCCGGCTGGAAGCACTGGAAGGCCGCTTGCGACGTGGCCGAGCTCAAGGCTCCGGGCGACGACGGCGTGCCCCCGCCGCCGATGTTCGTCGTGGTGGCGCAAAAGCAGTTCGAGGGCAGGCCGGTGGCGGGCGAAGAGCCCCCGCCGCCCCCCAGGTACGTCCCGGCCCAAGCCAATGCGCCCCCTCGGGTCATACCTACGGCCGACGCCTCCGGGCCCACGATCGTGGATCCCAGGCCGCCGGTGATGGAGGCGTCGAAGCCCGCCCCTGCCCCCGCGCCGCGCCCCGCGGCGGGCTCCGCTCCCCGGCCGCGCGCGGTCACGGCGGCGTACGGAGCGACTCCGTCGGCGCCCAAGGTCGCGCCGCGCGCCGCCGAGACGCCGCCGTCCCCCCCGATCGCCAAGAAGCCGCTGGCATCGCCCCCGGCGGCGAAGAAGCCCCTCACGAGCAAGCCACCTCCGCTCCCGAAGAAGGCCAAGAGCGTCGCTCCGCCTCCCCTGCCGACCGCGACGAGGTCCGCGACCACCACGCAGGTTCCGCCCCCGTACGGCCCCGCGGCGCCCCCGCCATCCGGACCCATGGCCCCGCACCCGTCGTCCGGGCCGGTGCACAAGAAGAACAGCGTCCCGCCACCGCTCCCGGCCCGCGCGAGGTCCACCCCGCCGCAGGCCGACCCCGCCTCGAGCGGCCGGACCACGCTCCCCGTGGCGCCGGCCCCTCCGCCGATGCCGAAGATCGAGCCGACCTACGTGGCGCCGTCGGAGCCCGCGGCCGTGGCCGCCGCGGCCCAGATCCCGGCCAGCAAGTTCCCTACGCTGATGATGTTCGGCGAGGACGCGCAGCCGCCTCCCCCGGCGAAGCAGGCGGAGGAGGCGCCGCCGATCGTGGTGCCGCCGCCCGAGCCGAGCAACGTGACCAACGCGGTGACGCGGCCGCCGCCCTGGGGCGACGGCACGGTCGGCTTCGCCGACAACATCCCCAAGGCCCCCGCGTCGCCGATGTTCCCGCAGACGACGATCGAGGATCGCCCGTCCGACGCGGGGCGCCAGATGGAGCTGAGCTCGACGGATTTGACGAGCCAGGCGAGGCTCGAGGTCGTCAAGCCCGCGCCGCTCGTCGCGGCCGAGAGGCCGCGGACGATGATGGGCCTGGGGGTCGACTCGTTCGCGAAGAAAGAGGCTCCTGCCCCCGAGCCCACGGAGCCCACCTCGCTGTCGGAGCAAGGCGCCGACACGAGCCCGCACTTGCCCCCGCCGGCTCCTTCGGGGAGCGGCGACAAGCTCCAGGACCTGCGCGAGGTCGCGCGCAAGCGACTCTCGGAGGCCGGCGTCGTCGCGCGCAAGGGCGTGACGGAGGCGGGCTCGCTCGCGAAGCGTGCCTATGCCGAAGCGCGCGAGCGGACCAAGGACAAGCCCTCGTGGTTCTTGCCGGCGATCGGCGGCGGCGCCCTGGTGGTGCTCGTCGCGACGATCGCGCTCGTCGTGCACGCGGCGAGCTCCTCGTCGGCCGGCGCGGGCGCGAGCGCGTCGAGCTCGGGCGCGCCGCGCGCCACGGGCGAGAGCAGCGCGGCGAAGGCCGCCGCCACCGCGCCGGTCAAGCCCGCACGGCCCGTCGTGTGCGCACTCTCCGGCTCGCCGCGGACGGTCGCCCCCAAGGCGCTCGTACCGAGCGGGGTCGAGGTGACGGCGCTGGGCTCCCAGATCGCGCTCGGCTTCGCCACCGGCCCAAAGGAGGGCGTGCTCGAGCTGCTCGATCCGGGCTCGGTCGCGACCGCGAGCTCGCTGCACCTGCGCGCGACCGACCCCATCCGCCGCGTCCTCGTGTACGGCGAGGACAAGCCGCAGGCCGCCCTCGATTCGGACACGAAGACCGACGCGCTCCAGGGCCGCCGCACGCTTCGCGCGAACCCTCCCATCGACATCGGCGCGATGGATGGAGGCCTGGTCTGGGCGCCGCACGGCGCGGACAAGGGCATCAAGCTCTGGCCGCTCGCGAGCGACGCGCCCATCCAGGCGCTGCGCGGAGAGCCCCTCCCGGAAGGCAAAGGCTTCGTCGTCGCGTTCCGCCAGAGCAGCGCGATCTTCGTCGGTGCGTTCGGCGGCAATCCCCCGGGGCCGCTCGGGCCGCTGCTTCGCGCCGACGGCCTTGGCCCGCAGGTGGGCTCGCCCGCCGTCGCGGCGAGCGGCGATCGGGTGATGGTCGCCTGGGCGGATCGAGCCGGCTCGTCCGACCCGTGGGGCCTTCGCTACGCGGTGGCTCGCATCGGCGACGACGCGATCCACCCGCAGTCCTTCACCCTGCCTTCGGGCGGCCTCGGCGAGCAGGCCATGTCGCCGGGCCTGTCGCCGCTCCCCGCAGGGGCGTTCCTGCTCCTGTGGACCGAGGGTCAGGTTTCGGACCACCAGGTCCGCGGCGCCGTCTTCGAAGGCGGGGCCGCGCGCGACGTGTTCACCGCCTCCGCGGAGGGCGTCAACGCGGGCCAGCCGCAGGGCGCCGTCCTTCCCGACGGCCGCGGCGCCGTCGCGTTCCTCGCGTCGACCGGCAAGAGCTTCGAGGTCGTAGCAACACCCATCCACTGCACGGAGAAGTGAATGCAGACCACACGCACATCGATCTGGCCGCTTCGCGCCGCGCTCTTCCTCTTGGTCGCGGGGTGCGCGCTCTTCAATCCTCCCTCCAAGGTGAAGGCCGGCCAGCTCTTCGAGACGGGGCAGGCGCAGTACGACGACTACTTCAACAAGGTCCACGCGCTGCAGCTCCAGGCGGCCAACTGGCCGGACGCGAAGAACGCGGCCCGGCGCAACCTCATCGACGAGCTCAAGATCGCCACCGACGCGCCCGAGGTGACGATCGCGCAGGCCACGCACGAGCGGATGGTCGCCATCGCGCACGTCGTCGGCTCGACGCGCCTCGAGCTTCGCGAGGACGAGGCCAAGCTCGTGTTGGCCAACGAGTCGCGCGCCGATGGCTCGATCAAAGACTTCACCAAGGCCTTGATGGGGACGATCGACGGCGAGCTCAAACGCAAGAAGGAGATGCACGACATCCCGCCCAAGTGCGACGAGCTCGCCAAGACGGGCCGCGAGCTGGAGCCGCGCGTGAAGGCGGACTTCGCCCGCAACGGAGGCACGGCGATGGCCGACGTGCACGACGAGCTGCAGGCGTCCTTCGAGGTGCTCGAGCAGATCTCGACGACCGCGCGGCTCGGCTCTCGCCAGACCGAGGACTTCGTCCAGGACATGCAGCGGGCGGTGGCCGCGGATCCGAGCGAGCCGCTGCCCGGAACGGGCGCCGCGAGCACCACCACCACCACCGCCACCAAGCCGCCCGCGACGACCTCGAAGCCCAAGCCGCCTCCGGCGCCCCAGGCGACCTCCGCCGAGCCGAAGCCCAAGCCGCCCGCGACCAAGCCGAAGCCCAAGCCGCAGGGCGGCGGCGACGAAGTCTTCAACCCGTAGCGAGGACCCGATGCGCCCGAGACTCCGGGTCTTCGCGCCGATCGTGGCGCTCGTCCTCGCGCGCTGCGGCGGCTCGGACCCGAGCAACCTGTTCAGCGACGCCGGCGACGCGGGCAACGACGCGACGACGGAGGCCGGGCCGCCGGCGTGCGCAGGAACGCTGGCCGCGTGCCCGGGCGAAGCCGGCGTGTCGTGCGTCGACCTGTCCAAGGATCCGTCCCACTGCGGAAGCTGCGACGTGACCTGCGGCGCCAAGGAGGTCTGCCAGGGAGGCAAGTGCATCGGGTGCGCGCAGATCGACGCCGACGGCGACGGCTACGACGCGTGCGTGGACTGCAATGACGCGGACCCGAGCGTGAACCCCGGTGCGTTCGACGTGCCGGGCAACTCGGTGGACGACGACTGCAACGGCAAGGCCGACGACGTGGTCTCGTGCGACGCGAACATCGCCTCCGACACCACGAACGCGACGGACCTCGCTCACGCGATGGAGATGTGCGACCCGTGGGTGCAGGCCGCATCGTTTCCGGTCGTCGCGGACGACCGGGCGCACCAGGCCGCGCCCGACTGGGGCGTGTTCGTGCCGCAGGCCGGCGTGAACATGGCGGCCCTGTCGAACGGCGTCGCGGCCGACGAGGACGACACGAAGCCTGCGTACGTCGCGCCTCAACCCGGGACGAGCTTCGGCAAGATGGGGGCTCCCTTCCCCGTCGCGCCGAGCGCGCACACCTGCGTGGACGCCAACAACCAGACGCAAACCTTCCAGGACCCGGCGACGGTCAACGACTACACCGAGCTGAGCGTGACGCTGAAGGTGCCGACCAACGCGTACTCGTTCTCGGTCGACCTCGACTACCTCACGACCGACGCCCCCGAGTGGCGGTGCACGCAGTACGTCGATCAGGCCCTCGTCATCCTCGAGTCGAAGACCGTGAACGGCAACGTGCTGCTCGACGGCAGCGGCGGGCGCGTCACGGGCGACAGCGCGTACCTCGTGCTCAACGACGCGAAGAGCCTCCAGGGGACCGGGATGGAGGTGCTCGACGGCAGCGGCCGGCTGAGCGGCGGCGCCACCGGCTGGATGACGCTGACGGCGCCCGTCACGCCGGGCGAGACCATCAAGCTCCGCTTCGTCGTCTTCGACGTACAGGACGCCATCTACGACTCGCAGCTGCTCGGCGACCACTTCCGCTGGTCGACGGCCAAGCCGTGCAAGCCCGCCACGGTGGACCCGCAGTACGACGGCGGCGCCCCCGACGGCGGCTGCTAACTCAATTTCGCGCGAACTTCTCGGAGGGGAAGCGCCTGGCGGCGTCGTCGAGGTGGGTCGCCACCATCTCCGCGGTGATGGTGACGGGCAGGAGGTCCCTCGTCCCGTCGGGCATGATGATGACGTACGCGGGGATGCCGGAGCGGCCGATGGACTCGAGCATCTTGTCGAGCTCCTCGTTCTCGTTGGTCATGTCGGCGCGCATGGGCAGGATGTCGGTGCGCTTGAACGCGCCGCGCACGGTGTCCGTCTCGATGAAGGCGTGCTCGTTGGCCTTGCAGGAGGCGCACCACTCGGCCGTGAAGTCCAAGAAGACCGGCCGACCCCGCTTCACCTCGGAGGTGAGGCGCGTGGCGTCGTAGCCCGTCCAGGCGATGTGATCGTTGACGATGACCGGTGCCTCCTTCGAGCCCGGATCGCCCCTCGTGTCGGCGGCGATGGCGACCAGCTCCGGCTTCGTCAGCGAGACGAAGAAGTACCCGACGAGGACCAGGCCGCTGACCTGCACCGCCCGGACGACCCAGCGGCGCATGGGCGGCGCCGCGACGCCGCCCCACCGCGCGCCGGCCCAGAGGGCGATCGAGAGCGCGAGCAGGAAGATGAGGAACGAGTTCGCGCTCGCCGGCGTCACCTGCGCCTGGAGCGTGCGGAACAACCAGATCGCCGTGCCGAACAGCGCGAAGCCCATCACCTGCTTCACCGTCTCCATCCAGCGGCCCGGCTTGGGAATGATCGCCGAGAGCGACGGCAGCATCGTGATGAGCAGGTACGGCGTGGCGAGGCCGAAGCCGATCGTCGCGAAGACGAGGATCGTCTGCCAGGCGGCGGCGCCCGAGCCGAGCGCGAAGGCAACC
>DATIQP010000525.1:0-3203 GCA_035470765.1 Polyangiaceae bacterium
TCGAGCGCGCGCACGAGCAGGTGGATGGGCTCGACCTGCGTGTGCTTGCGCTCGTCGGCGAGGCTCTGCGCGCCGGCGACGAGCGCCTTCGCGTCGGGCGCGTACTTCTCGAGGTGGATCGTCTGCTCGGGCATTGCGGAGAGATGCTAGCTTAATTGGCGAGGCATGATGATGAGCGACGTCCAGGTCTATGTCACCGACTACTGCCCCTACTGCACCCGCGCCATGGCGCTGCTGAAGAAGCGCGGGATCGAGTTCGAGGAGATCGACGTGAGCGACGACGACGCGAAGCGGGCGTGGCTCGTCCAGACGACGGGCCGGCGAACCGTGCCGCAAATCTTCATCAAGGGTGAACCCATCGGGGGGAGCGACGACCTCCACGAGCTCGATCGCACCGGAGAGCTCGCCAAGAAGCTCGCCCCCGCCTGACCGAGTCGCTATTCTGCGCGGCCATGCCGCGTGCCTTCGTCGTCATCCCACTGATCCCCCTCTTGCTGGCGGCCGCGTGCAGCAAGCCGGCGGCGGGCGAGGCGTGCAAGAAGGAAGGGCAGCGCGTCTGCGCGAGCGATAGCAAGGCGCTCGTGTGCGTCGACGCGAAGTGGGAGGAGCTGCCCTGCCGCGGCGGCGGCGGGTGCAAGTCCGCGGGCAGCGACGTCTCCTGCGAGAACACGAGCAACCTCGAGGGCGAGCCCTGCGACCTGGGCGACGACGGCTACGAGTGCACGGTCGACAGGAAGTCCGTGGTGCAGTGCAAGGGCAAGCACTGGAAGGTCGTCGGCAAGTGCCCGGGCCCGAACGGCTGCACCTCGGACAAGCAGAAGGTCAAGTGCGACGACTCCGTCTCGGACGTCGGCGCGCCATGCGCGTTCGACAACACGTTCGCCTGCTCGAGCGACAAGAAGCTGCTCCTCCACTGCAAGTCGGGGACGATGGTGGAGGACAGCAAGTGCCGCGGGCCGAAGGGCTGCGACCCGACGGCCACGACGGCGAAGTGCGACACCACCGTCGCCGAGGCGGGCGACTCATGCGTCACGGAGGACGAGAGCGCTTGCTCGGTCGACTCGTCGCACCTGCTCAAGTGCCGCAGCGGCAGGATGTCGGCGGTGCAGGGCTGCAAGGGCGGCTGCAAGCTCGTGGGGACCGAGGTGCACTGCAACTGAAACAGGTTGTATGATACAGACGTGAAAAAACGGGTCGCCCTCGTACTCGCCGGCGGCGCGGCGCGCGGGGCTTACGAGGTGGGGGTCGTCGAGTACGTGCTGCAGGACGTCGCCAGGGCGCTCGGGCGGCCGCTCAAGTTCGACATCCTCTGCGGCACGAGCGTCGGCGCGCTCAACGCCTGCGGGCTCGCCGCCTACGCGCACCTCGGCAACGACTCGGTCCGGCAGATGCGCGACGTCTGGCACGCGCTCAAGCTCGACGATCTCGTCCGGACCGACGTGCGCAGCATGCTCTCGATGGGTAGCCGCCTGCTCGGCCGCATGGGCAGCGGCGAGGTGCCGGCTCGCGAGGGAGGCCTGCTGGACCCCACGGGCCTCGAGCGCCTCGTCGGCAAGGCGATCCCGTTCGACCTCATCGGCTCCAACCTCGAGGAGGGCCACATCGACGCGGTCACGGTGTCGACGACGCACGTGCAGAGCGGCAAGACCGTGGTCTTCGTCCAGCGCCGCGAGCGCGGCCTGCCGGCGTGGAGCGCCGACCCGACCATCGAGCCGCGCGCCGTGAGCATCCGCGTGGAGCACGCGCTCGCCTCGGCTGCGATCCCGATCCTCTTCCGCTCCGTGCTCATCGACGGCGAGTTCCACTGCGACGGCGGCCTGCGGCAGAACGTTCCGCTCTCGCCCGCGCGAAGGCTCGGCGCGGACGCCGTGCTCGTCATCAACCCGCGCTACGTGCCGACGACGCCGCTCGACGAGGGCGACGACGAGGTGGAAAACGAGCTCCCCGGGCCGCTCTTCCTGCTCGGCAAGACGCTCAACGCGCTCCTGCTCGACCGAATCGACACGGACCTCGCGCGCCTCGAGAGCGTCAACAAGATCCTCGAGGCCGGCACCAAGGCCTACGGCCCCGACTTCGTCACCAAGCTGAACACGGCGATGGGCCACAAGCCGGGCAAGGGCCTGCGGCCCATGAAGGCGATGCTGGTGCGGTCCTCGCAAAACATCGGCATGCTCGCGTCCGAGTTCGTGCGAAAGAGCAAGATCAGCTCGCACGGCCTCACCGGCCGGCTCATTCGCCGGCTCGCGGCCGAGGGGGCGCAAAACGAGTCGGATCTGCTCTCGTACCTGCTCTTCGAGGGCACGTTCGCGAAGGAGCTCATCGACCTCGGCCGCGAGGACGCCCGCGCGCGGCACGACGAGCTCTGCGAGTTCTTCGAAGAGCTGCGCTAACCCGCCAGCGTCTCGACCAGCCGCGGGATGTCCGCCTCGCTCACGCCACACAGCGCGACGCGCACCGCGCCCTTCTGCGGCACCACGAACACGCCCTTCTCGCGCATCCGCGCCGCCAGCTGCGGGCCGTCCTCGCAGAACACCGTCACGAAGAACCCGCCCTCGTAGCGCGGGTAGCGGAGCTTGACCTCCTTGGCGTGCGCGTTGAACGCCGCCACGCGGCGCAGGAGGAGCGATTTGAGCTCCTCGCGCTCGGCCTTCACCGACTGAGAGAGCTCCCGATCGGTCAAGAGGCGCGTGATGGCGCGCTGGCCGCCGCGGTTGCAGTTCGACCACGTGCCGCGGCACGAATAGGCGAGCGCGGCTTCGATCTTCGCGCGATCGCTCTTGTCGGCGGCGCAGGCGACCAGCGCGCCGACGCGCAGCCCGTAGTGGGTGAAGGACTTGCTCGCGCTGTAGGCGAAGAGCAGCTGTGTGCGGTCGAGCAGGCGCTCGAAGCGACCGAGCGACGCGCGGAAGTCGTGCGCGCCGTAGTCGGCGTAGGCCATGTCGAGCAGCAGCGTCACCGGCGCCTTCTCGCCGTGGTCGCGCAGGCAGGCGATCACCTCGACCCACTCGGCGTCGGTCATCGAGTAGCCCGTCGGGTTGTGGCAGGGGTCGTTCAAGAACAGGAGCGCGCGGCCCTGCTCCTTGATCGTCGCGCCGAGCGCGCGATCGAGGGCGCCCACGTCGAAGCCCATCTCCTTGTCGAACATGGCGAACGGCACGACGCGCCGATCCGCCTCGTCGGCGATGGTCTGGTAGGGACCCCAG
>DATIQP010000526.1:0-7978 GCA_035470765.1 Polyangiaceae bacterium
CTCACGACGCCCATCGGCGGCGGCATCCGCTCGCTCAACGTCGCGCTCCGCCAGATGCTCGACCTCTACGTGTGCCTGCGCCCCGTGCGCTGGTTCAAGGGCGTGCCGAGCCCGGTCAAGCACCCCGAGAGCGTCGACATGGTCATCTTCCGCGAGAACACGGAGGACATCTACGCCGGCATCGAGTGGCCCGCCGGCTCCGCCGAGTCGAAGAAGCTGCTCGACTTCCTGTCGAAAGAGTTCCCGAAGGAGTTCTCGAAGATCCGCTTCGGCAAGGAGGCCGATCTCCAGGTGGGCCTCGGCGTGAAGGCCGTGAGCAAGCAGGGCACCGAGCGCCTCGTGCGCAGCTCGATCGAGTACGCCATCGCGAACAAGCGCAAGAGCGTCACGTTCGTGCACAAGGGCAACATCATGAAGTTCACCGAGGGCGCCTTCCGCGACTGGGGCTACGGCCTCGCCAAGCGCGAGTTCGGCGCGGTCGAGGTGGACGGCGGCCCCTGGTGCCAGATCCCGAAGGGCAAGCCCGGCGAGGGCATCGTGATCAAGGACGCCATCGCGGACATCACCCTCCAGCAGGTCCTCACGCGGCCCAAGGAGTTCGAGGTCATCGCCACGCTCAACCTCAACGGCGACTACCTCAGCGACGCGCTGGCCGCGCAGGTCGGCGGCATCGGGATCGCACCCGGCGGCAACATCAACTACACCACCGGCCACGCCATCTTCGAGGCCACGCACGGCACCGCGCCCAAGTACGCCGATCTCGACAAGGTCAACCCCGGCTCGGTCGTCCTCTCCGGCGAGATGATGCTCCGCTACATGGGCTGGACCGAGGCGGCGGACCTGATCATCAAGGGCATGGACGGCGCCATCGGGAGCAAGCGCGTGACGTACGACTTCGCCCGCCTGATGGAAGGCGCGACGGAGATCAAGTGCAGCGAGTTCGGCGACAACCTGATCGCGCACATGAGCTGAGCGTGGTAGCCCTCCGGTGAGGAGGGCACATGCTTCCCACGAAGAGAGCCATCGCCGTGCTCGGCGTCGTCGCCGCGTCTACGCTCGCGGTGAACGCGCATGCGGCAACGAACGTCGTCTACACGGGTGGGCCTGTCGTTTCCAACGTGAAGGTCTACGAGGTCTACTGGGGCCCCAACATCGACGCGACGGTTCAGAGCGCGGTGGGGCCCTTCTGGCAGACGATCGTCGATAGCCCCTACGTCGACTGGCTCGGCGAGTACGACACCGTGGGGCTCGACGGCGGCTCGAATCAACGTATCCGGCGCGGCTCCTACGCCGGGGCCATCACCATCACGCCGAGCAACGTCAAGACGACGCTGCTCCTCTCCGAAGTGGCCGCCGAGCTTCAAGCGCAGATCGCCGCGAAGGTGCTGCCGGCTGTCGAGGTGGACGCGCAAGGAAACGCCAACACGCTGTTCGCGCTCGACTTCCCGCAGGGGATCACGCTCGACGATGGTAGCGGCAACCAATCGTGTCTGACCTTCTGCTCCATCGTCGGCAGCCTCGTCTCGGGGAGCACCCGGGTGCCCTTCATGGCGATCCCCTACCTCGGGGGAGCCTGCGCTGGCGGGTGCGGCGGGGCCAGTTACCTCGAGTCGGTCACGATCCAGCACTCGCAGGAGCTGTTGAATCTCCTCACTGCCCCGCAGCTCGATCAAGGAAGGGGCTGGATGGATCTCACGCAGGGGGCCATCGCGTACCCGTGTCTGAGCACGACGGGCACCATCGCGTCGTACGCGGTCCAGGCGGGGTGGTCGGACCGCCTCAACAAGTGCGTCGTCTCCGATCCCAACTTGTCGCTCTGTGACGGCACGACGTACCCCTGTCGCCCCTGCTCCCCAGCCGCCGACGGCGGCGCGCCCGACTGCACCGGCGCAAAGGCGGCGTGCGACACGACGCCGGGCAATCCGAATCAAGGACTCTGCGTGCAGTGTGCAGGCGACGCTGATTGTTCGAACAACCAGGTCTGCGATCGCGCAACCGACACGTGCGTCGCGACGCCACCATCCGACGCGGGGATCGATTCTGGTCCAGCGAGCGGGGACGCCGGGGGCGTAGTCGACGCCGGTGCCGACGGGGGCGCGGGCGGTGGTGGCGGCGGATGCTCGTGCGATGTCTCCACGAAGGCTCCGCTGTCGGGCTTGTTCGCGGCGCTGGGGGGCCTCGCCCTCGCGACGATCCGACGTCGTCGTCGATAGATCGACTGAGTGGGGCGAAGTGCCCGTCGCGGACCTCTATCGGCAGGTCCACGTTCTTACGTAGACTCGGTCCATGCGTCTTCAGCATCTTGGTTTGGTACTTCCCTCTTGTGTCGCCGCCATCCTCTTTGCGTGTGTGGGAGATGCCCCGGTCGGACCGGGGCAGGACGGATCGGCGGACAATTCGGTGTCACCCGACGTCAGCAATGGCGGTGACGCGTCTGGGGACGCAGGAACCGATGCCGCCGCGTTCAGCCCTTCGAGCTTCGGCACGAGCCTCGTGCTCTGGTTGGAGGGCGACGTCGGCCTGTCGTTGGACGACGCGGGCAGTGTCGTTGGCTGGCAAGATCAGAGTCTCTACCCGGTGAGCTTCGCGGCGGGCGGCGCGGCCGCGCTCACCGACGTCACACCGAATGGGCACACCGTCGTGAATTTCAACGCGACCAACGTGAGCTTGAGCACGCCGAGCGTGTCCAAGCTCGAGCTCGGGACGACGGACGACTTCATCATGGCAGCCGTCATGCAAACCACGAGCGGGAGCGCAGGACCGCCGGGCGCGTTCGCCTGGTTCAAGGCGAAAATCTTCGGCTACAAGCCGACGGCGTACCTTGGTGACGGCTTCGTCTTCGGCACCGATATCGGCTCCTCCAAGGCGGATGCCCCCGAGCTGTGGGACTTCACCGACAGCCTGGACGCCGGCGCGACGCTGACATCGAGCAAGAACTTCGGCGACGGCAACTACCACGTGGCCATCGCGAGGCGGGTGGGCGGCACCAGCTTGCACGTGAAGATGGACGGTCTGGAGGAGACCGCGACGCTCACCCAGACGATTGACATCAGTCAACCCACCGTTCCCCTCTCGGTGGGCAACGTCTTCTGGGGCGAGATCTTCAGCGGCACGTTCGCGTTCAAGCTGGCCGAGCTCGTCGTTCTGCGTCGTTCGGGCACGTTCTCGGCCCAAGAGGCGGGCCAGCTCGAGAACTACCTCAAGACGAAGTACGCCGCTCAGTAGCGGGCTCTTGAGCGCCGGCCGAAGCGGCACTAAGAAGTCGCCCCATGGCGGCAAGACCGCCGAGCAGGGTGACCATCATGGCGAAACGCAAGAAGATCGGTCTGATTGGGGCGGGCAACATCGGCGGCGAGCTCGCTCGCCTCTGCGCGAACGCGGAGCTCGGCGACGTCGTGCTCTTCGACATCGCGGCGAAGGAGAACTTCGCCAAGGGCAAGGCGCTCGACCTCGAGCAGAACAGCAGCGTGCTCGGCTACGACGCGAGCATCAAGGGCACGGCCAACTGGGCCGACCTCGAGGGCGCCGACGTGCTCATCATCACGGCCGGCATCCCGCGAAAGCCGGGCCAGTCGCGCGACGACCTCGTCGCCATCAACCTCCCCATCATCCGCGACGTCGCGAACAACGCGAAGAAGCACTGCCCGGGCGCCTTCGCCATCGTCATCTCGAACCCGCTCGACGCGATGGTCTACGAGTACAAGCGCGTGACCGGCTGCCCGAAGGGCATGGTCGCCGGCATGGCGGGCGTGCTCGACAGCGCGCGCTTCCAGCTGTTCTTGGCGCGCGAGGCCAACGTCAGCATCAAGGACGTGCGCGCCATGGTGCTCGGCGGTCACGGCGACGACATGGTCCCCGTGCTTTCGATGTGCACCATCAACGGCGCCCCGGCCACGCACTTCATCAAGAAGGATCGCATCGATGCGATCATCGAGCGCACCCGCAAGGGCGGCGGCGAGATCGTGAACCTGATGGGCACGAGCGCCTACTACGCCCCCGCGTCGAGCGCCGTGGCGATGGCGACCGCCTATCTCCACGACCACAAGCGGCTGCTCCCCGTCGCCGCCTATCTCGACGGCGAGTACGGCTACAAGGATCTCTTCATCGGCGTGCCCGCCATCATCGGCGGCGCCGGCGTCGAGAAGATCATCGAGATCCCGCTCACGGCCGAGGAGAAGGGCATGCTCGAGAAGAGCGCCAAGAGCGTGCAGGGCGTCGTCGACGTCTGCAAGAAGATGGCGTAACGCCCCGGTCGGTCGCGCCCGCCCGTTCGGCACACGCTGAACGGGCCGCGCGGCCGCATCTTCGCTAGACTCGTCGTGGGAGGATGCCATGACGTTCTTGCGAGCTTCGATGGGGTTCTGTGCGGCCGCGGCCCTCGCATGGGCCTGCGGCGGCACGACGGTTTCTCCTGAGGACGGCGGCGTCGACGCCACGAGCAACGACTCGGGTGGCAACAAGGACGCCGGCGGCAGTGACGCAGGCCCCGGCTTCGACGGTGGTCCCGTCGATGATGCCGGCTGTTACCAGTACGCGACCACGAGCTGCGACGGCGGCTGCCCGGTTGGCACGACGTGCGTCACGCGCAACTCCGGGCCGGGGACGGTGTCCGGCTGCTACCCGACATCGCAGTGCCCGGGGAGCATCTCCCTCTGCGCGTGCATCCAGGGCTGCGTCTGCCCCCCGCCCGGCTACACCGGCTGCCAGCAGTCCCTCGGCGGCGTCACCTGCCAGGGCGGTCCCGTGTCGCGTCGCGAGTACAAGACCGACATCGACTACGTCACCGACGAGCAGCAGAAGGCGCTCGCCGAGCAGGCGCTGCACACTCGCCTGGCCGAGTACCGCTACAAGGCCGAGCCCGAGGACGCCAAGCGTCACCTCGGCTTCATCATCGACGATCTGCCCGCGCAGAGCCCCGCGGTGCAGGGCGACGCCACGCACGTCGATCTCTACGGCTACACCAGCATGCTGCTCGCCACGGTCAAGGAGCAGCAGAAGCAGATCGACGCGCTCCAGAAGCAAGTCGACGCGCTGTCGAGCCGCACGCCCGAGCGCAGCGAGGGATCGGTCGCTCGCGAGTCGAGCCGCGCAAGCAACAAGGCGAAGCCGCGCTGAGGCTCGCCGCCCTCGAGCTCCCCGCGCGCTTCGGGAGACCCGAAGAGCAGCTCGCCCTCGCACGCGAGCTGCTCTCGGCCAGCCCCGCCGACGTCGCGCTCCTGCCGGAGGCCTCGCTCACCGGCTACGTCTCGGCACGTTCTCGTCTCGGTCCGGACTCTCGCTTCGCTCGAGCGCGCGGACCGCGCCTCGACTTCGATCTCGCCCGCTTCGGCGAGCCCGCGGACGGCCCGACCGCTCGCGCCCTCGCCGCGCTCGCGCGCGAGCAGGGCACCCACCTCTTCGGCCCGCTCGTCGAGCGCGACGGCGAACGCGTGTACAATACATGCATCGGCTTCGACCGCGCCGGCCGCGAGATCGCCCGCTATCGCAAGCGCCACCCCTGGTATCCCGAGACGTGGGCCACCCCGGGCGAGGACCCGCACCCGGTGTTCGAGGTGGAGGGCCTGCGCGTCACCATCGCCATCTGCTTCGATATCCACTTCGTGAACGGATCCGCCGAAGGGGGGACGCCGCAAACGAGAACCGCCGTCACGCTCCCCGACGCGGACGTCCTGCTCTTCCCCTCCGCGTGGGTCGAAGAAGAGGACACTCGCCCCATCCTGCTCCCCGATCTCGCCCGCCGCAGGGGCCTCACCATCGTGAACGCCAACTGGGGCCCCGGCGAGCCGCGCCTGCCGGGTCAGGGCCACTCGTGCATCGTGCGCCCCTCCGGCGAGATCACGACTCTCGCTCCCGGCACCTATCGCGTCGATCTCGAGCTTCCCGGTTAGCCCTCCCCCTCGGCGGGCGCGAGGTCGTCACGCGTGCAGCTGGAGCGCCCGCCCGGAGGGGGACCGCCGCGCGCAGCCGGACGCGCGCAGCGCCGCGAGGTTGCTCCCCGTCCACTCGGTGCGGCGCGAGCACGCCGGCGAGCACGGCGGAGGGGGAGCCCCCCTCTCTCCTTCTCCTACTGGCAGGTCTTCCCGCAGAGCTGCTGCACGTCCGCGAAGCACGACAGGCCCCAGTAGGTGTCGCAGCAGTAGGGGTCCTGCGCGCACACCGCCATCGTGCAGCTGTCGCACTGCTGGCCGAGCTTGTCGCCCGCCGTGCAGACGTCGTGCGTGCACGTGCCGGTGATGACGCTCGGCCCCGCGTCGCTGCCGCCGCCGGTCTGCGTGTCCCCGAAGCACGACGCCGGGTTGACCGGAGGCTTCGGCGGAAGCGAGTAGTCGCCGCTCATGGTGCACGTCGCGTTCGTCCCGCCGGGCAGCACGAACGTGTCGTCCTTCTGCCACTCGGTGTCGACGTCGAAGAGCGTGCACTCCTTCTGCCACTTGTAGAGGCCGAACAGGTCCACCTTTGCGAGCACCGTCGCCGACACGCCGGCCTCCGCGTCGCCGTGCATCAGGCCGAGGCTGTTGCCGCTGCCGTCCTTGCCGCCGCACACCACCGAGCCGCCGAGGCCGGCGTAGCCGTTGGCCGCGATCTGCGCCATCGCCACGCCGAACAGGTGCAGCTCGAGCTTCGGCTGGATGCTGCAGTAGACGCGCGTCGCGCCGTCGAGCGTCCAGTTCGGGCCGGTCTGCGAGAGGTCCGCCGTCTTGTCGAAGACCGGGCTCAGCGTGCTGCCGTCGTACTTCACGCCCGCGGTGACGCTCGCGCTCGCCGTCCCGCCGACCTCGACCTCCACGCCGCCGCCCCACTGGAAGTCGCACGCCAGCGTCGCGGTGAAGTGCGCGCTCGAGGGCATGTTGAACGGCCCGACCTTGAGGCTGCCGAGGCTCACGTTGTAGTCGGCGATCGTCGCCGACTTGGACTTGAAGATCTTCTGCGCCACGAGCTGGGTGAAGGTCTGGTTGTCGAGCGTCGTCTGGAGCTGCACGCCGGCGTCGACGAGCAGCGTCGCGTCGAGCTTGCCCGTCGCGGTGGCGTGGAAGGAGTTGATCTTGAGGAAGCCGATGTCGGCGCCCACGTCGTAGCTCGGCGAGAAGCTGACCGTGCCGGTCTTGATGCTGGCGAAGGCGTGGAAGCCGATGCTCTGGTTGTTGATCGAGACCGAGTCGGTGACGTCGGCGAGCTGCGTCCCCGAGAAGTCGATCAGCGGGATGGTGGTGCCGCCGGTCTTCTGCAGGTGCACGTCGCCCGCGCCCTGCGTCACCGGGCCCGTGAGGCCGAGCGGCGGGACCTGCAGCGTGCCCTGGAAGGTGAGCTTGTCGACGGCCTCCTGCAGCGTCGCCTGCGCCGTGGTCATCACCACGCCCTGCGGCTGCTGCGTCACCGTGATGACCCGCCGCAAGAACCCCTCGGGGTTGGTGCCCGCCGAGCCGGGGCTCTGGCGATCGCCGAGGACGACGTCGCCGTTCTGGAAGCCCTGCAGCGCGCCCCACGCCGAGGCGGGGAAGACGAGCGCATCGGGCTGCACGACGACGAGGTCGTCGAGGTCCTGCGAGATCACGTGCGTGTTCTCGTGCAAGACCGCGGTGCCGTCGGCGGCCGCTCCGGATCCAGGCCCGCCGGCGCTGCACGCCGCGCCGAGCACGCACACACTCGCCAAAGCGGTCAAACGTAGGATTGTTCGCATGGCCGGCCTCACATGAACTGCGCGGTGGTTTTGTCGCCGGCCTCGCGCGTCTTCTTGCCGACGTTCTTGTAGACGACCGATGCGGTCACGAGGACGAGGAACAGAAGGATCGCGTACTCGACCATCGTCGCCCCTCGGCGATCGCGAATGAGGCGACGGAGCTTGTCTTGGCGAGCTGGGTGGGACCCGATGCCGGCGTGTGCGCTCATGCGACAAGGTAGGTGCACGTTGCGTACCGGCCGGTTTGGATCGCGATCTGCCGCGAAATCCGCGTCGAATCGCGAGGGAGGTGGATCGGCG
>DATIQP010000527.1:0-8396 GCA_035470765.1 Polyangiaceae bacterium
GCCCATGTTCGGGCCCGCCGGCTGCACGATCGCCGGCGGCGGGAGCCCCTGGATGACGTTGAGGGGAAGCTGCGCCGCCGGAGGCAGCGGCTGGACGCCGTCGTCGTAGCGCGCGCGCGTCGAGCCGAGCGTGATCTCGTCGCCGTGGCGGAGCACCTGCTCGCCGCGCACGCGCTCGCCGTTGATGTACGTCCCGTTCAGGCTCCCGAGATCGCGCAGCACGAACATCGTGTCGCGCTGCTCGACGATGCAGTGCTCCTTGGAGACGATCTTGTCGAGCAGCTGGATGCTGTTGTTCGGGTGCCTACCCAGGCTGTTGATCGGACGTAGCTCGATGGCCTGCTGCCCTTCGGCTGTCGCGAGTATCAGTCGGGCCATTCGTTTCTCTGCTCCGCAGCTTTTGCCGCGATCGTTGCGTCACTCTACGAGGGTTTGTGACCGGCGAGAAGGGGGCGGGCTCAGGGGGCCTGAAGTAGTGCTTGAGCGACGCCGTCGATGCCGTCGTTTTGGCCGGCTTTCCCGCCGGTGCCCTTGGTGCCCGCGGTCCCCATCGTCGTGGCCGCGCTCGTCGCGCTGTCGGCGGTCGGGGCGGTGCCTTTGTAGAGGATGCCCACCGAGATGCCGCCGACGCCGCCTGCGCCGGACCCGCCAGCGCTACCTTTTCCGCCGCTTCCACCCGCGCAACCGGGGGCGCTGCCGTTGCCGTAGAGACCGCCGGATTGGCCGCCCTGACCCGCGGCGCCCTTGCCGCCGTTGCCCGCGTTGCCCGCGTGCAGCTCGCTGGCCGTCAGGGAAATGGTGCTGGAAAGCGCAGCGAGGGCGATACTCGCACCCCCGCCGGCGCCACCCGCGCCGCCCGCACCCCCACAGCCTCCACAGCCGCCCCCGCCCCCGCCTCCCGCGGAGTTGTCGGCAAACGACGCGCCGCCGCCTCCCCCGCCGCCCTGGCCGGGCGCGCCGTTCGTGGCCGTGGAGCCGCTGGTGGGAGCCCAGCCCCCGGCCGCGAGGGTACCGAGAGCCGTGGGCGAGACGGCGTCCGCGCCAGCGGTCGGCTGGTCGGCCCCGGTGCCCCCGCTGCCTGCACCTCCGCACGACGTGTTCGCAGTCCCGCCGGCGCCGCCTCCGAGCGAGGAGGGGGAGCCCGTCGCGCCACCTTGGGTGGACGTTCCGCCCTGACCGCCGGCCCCGCCGGCGCCCACGACGTTGTCCGTGCAGAGGCCGGTGCACAGCTGGGGCCCGCCATTGCCGGCTCCACCGCCTGTCGCATCGTGGCCCTTGATGAGGACGTTGTTGGAGAGCAGGGACGCGTTGTAGTTCGTGCCCGTGACGCCGTCCGCGCCTGCCTTGCCGGCGCCCGCCGTCAGGTTGACGCGCACGAAAGACACCGCGCCGGCCGCGCCGTTGACGAGCGCCGCGACGCTCGAGCCGCCCGGGGCGGTCGCGTCGGCGGCCTTGACCAAGACGTCCTCGATCGTGATGGGCTTGGTCGTCGTGTCGATCTTGAGCGCGAGCGTGCCCGCGCCGATCTGGGGTTTGTTCCCCGAGTAGGTCCACGCGCCGCACGCGTACCCGCCGTAGATCGAGACGCCGTCGTGCGACGCGTCGAGCGTCACGTCCTCCGCGTAGGTGCCCTCGCAGACGTACAAGCGCGTCAGCGTGGTCGCCAGCGTCAGCGCCTTCGCGATCGTCTTGACCGGCGCGGTCTTGGTGCCGGGGTTGCCGTCGTTGCCGCCCGCGCCGTCGACGAAGACGCCCACGCGATCGTCCAGGCAGCCCGCCTGATCCTTCGGGTCCTTCGTGGTGTCGCAGACCAGCGGAGGCGGGCCGTCGGACGCGTCCGGCGGACACGTGGCCGTCTCCTGGCAGGTCCCCTGTGTGCTGGAGCTGCAGTTCGCGAAGAGCGCCGAGGCGAAGACGGAAGCCGAGAGGAAGAGCAGCTTGTTGATTCGCATGGGAAGCACCTTGATCCTCATTCTACGTTCGACTCGAAAATGGCTCGAGCATTCAGAAATGGACCGCGAATCCGTCCCCGGTCGCGGTGACCAAGGGGTGGACGTTGGGCACGAGGAGCATGACGACCACGGCGCCCACCGCGAAGAGGGGGCCGAGCACGAAGAAGGTGGTGGCGGCCGTGTTGAGCTGGTTCTGAGACGTGCGCTTGGCCGTCAGCGTCGCGCAGTCCGCGGGCGGATTGGCTCCGGAGCAGCCGGTGGGCCCGAGCTTGGTCGCGAGCGCGTCGGCGTCACGGGCGTTCGCCTCCGACGCGGCGAGGAACGCGGGGGCCATGATGAACGACGTCACGCTCAGCACGCCGAGGCCGATCGCACCGACCACCTTGATTGCCGGCCAGTGAGACTCCTTCTTCCAGGTCGCGGCCGGAGGCGGCGGAGTCGGGGTTGGCGTCGGAGCGGGCGGCGGGGGAGGCTCGGGCGCGACGGCCTGCGGTGGCGGCGGAGGAGGCTCGGGCGGTTTGACCTCCTGCGGCGGAGGCGGCGGAGGCTCGGGCGGCTTCGGGTCCTCCCAGGTGGCGGTGGCGACTTCGCCCGCCGTCGCGTTCACGCTGCGAGTCTTGCTGTCGGTGGCCACGGCGAGGTCGACGCGGTGCACGCCCGGCTCCACGTCGATGGGCTCGCCCGGAGTCCAGATTACGGCGTTGCCGTCGATGCTGACGCGCGCGGAGCTCGGCGCGTCGACGCGGATGCGGCCCACCTTGGCGACGCACTCTCCGAGCTTCGTCCGCGCCGAGTCGCGATCGCGAACGGAGACGCGCGGGTTCTCCGGTAGCGCGATGTACGCGCGGTAGTGCGCGATCGCGTCGACGCAGTGATCCGAGAGCTGCTCCGATCGGGCGAGGTTGAGCAGCGAGTTCGGGCTCGGGTACTTCGCGTAGGCCTCGGCGAATTTCTGCCGCGCGGTGACGAAGTCTTTCTTCGCGAAGAGCGCGAGGCCCTCGGCGAAGAGCTTGTCGGACTCGGCCTTGTTGTCGGCCGCCATCGCCCGCGTCGAAGCCGCCGTCACCACGAACGCGAGAAGAACGAGGAGTATCAGTCGCCGCATCAGTTCTCGACCTTGATCACATCGTCGCTGGAGCGTGGTTTGCCAGCCCCGCTGCTGGGCGAGCCGCTCGGCGTGCCGTGGGTGGCGGCCGGGCGAGCGGACGAGCTGATCGCGGGAGCCGGCTTTGCCGAGGGCGCGCTGGCAGCTGCGGAAGCCTCGCCGCTCGCGCCGAGCGCGGGGCCGGTCATCTCGATGGGGGCGATCGTGATCGTGCGCATGGGGGCCTGCGCCGCGCTGCCGGCCGGGACGCTCGTGGTCGCGGTGGGTGCAGGCGGCGGCGCGGGCGGCGGCTTGCGCAGCGCCTTGACGCCGAACCAGAGGCCGACGCAGACCAGCGTCGCCGCGCCCAGACCGAGCGCGAAGCGTAACGCAGGGCTCGACGGGCCTCCTGTGGCGCCGCCCTCGAGCAGCTTCCGCGCCGAGACCTGGGCGGCGGGCGCGCTCGCCTCGGCTGGAGGCGGCGGGGAGGGAGGGAGCGGCGGTGGACCCTTGCTGGTCTTGGAGGTCTCGTCGCTCACCTTCGGCGCCGACGAGGGCGGGAGAGGTACGTCGAGGAGATCGACCTGCGCGAGGTCGAGCTGGATCGTGCGATTGACCTCCTTCTGTGAAGAAGGCTTCGGCGCGTCGTCGCTCGGCGGGGTTTCGCTGGATGCGGTCTCCCCTGCGGCCGCGTCGTCACCGACGGCCGGCTCGACTTCCGCCTTCGAGACCGCGCCAGCGTCGTTTTTCTCGGGGGTGCTCATGGTGTGCGCGAGCCATGGGCTCAGCTCGGGGGATGAGTCTATCTCAGGATCGAGGCGAACATGTGCGCGACCGTGCTAAGACATTCCTTGGCCCTCATGCGGCAAGGCGAAGGCAAGCAGGCAGAGGCAGCACCGTCGGATCCTCTGGAGGCGCGAGCCTCGCACCCTCCGGACGGGGGAACCTCGTCGAGCCCGCCGTCGAGCGAGCCTCCCGGGGACTGGACGAGCGGCCCGCCCACCGCGTCGGAGCTGCGTTCCCGGCTGCGCGTCGCGTCCGAGCTCGCGTCGGTCCGGATGAGCTCCGAAGCTCTGCCCGAAGAGCCGGCCGAGTCGATGGGTTTGCTGGACCTCATCGGCCCGATCGGGCGCCGTGCCCTCGACCTCGGGCTCGCCGCGCGCGAGCCGAGCTTCCACGTCTTCGTGGCGGCGGCGCCGGAGGTCGGCATCGAGGACGAGATCGTCCGCTACGCCGAGAGCTTCGTCCACGCTCACGGGGCCGCGTCGACTCCGCCCGACCTCGTCTACGTGCATGACTTCCACCACCCCGAGGCGCCGCGCCCGCTCGTGCTGCCCGCGGGCGCGGGCACGCAGCTCGCCGCCGCGATGGAAGGCTGCCTCGAGACCCTGCGCGAGCAGATCGCCAAGGTGGGCGAGCTCGAGCCGGTCAAGGAGGCGCAGGCCGAGCTCGCCAAGGAGCTCGAGACCAAGAACCGCGAGGTCTTGACCGGGCTCGAGGTCGCCGCCAGGACGCTCGGCTTCGGCGTGCGCGCCATCCAGGGCGGGGTGCAGACCTTCCCGATCCTACACGGCAAGCCCCTCAGCGCCGAGCAGTTCTCCGCGCTGGACGAGTCCACCAAGAAGGCGCTCTCGCAGTCCGAGGAGCACCTCGCGCGCGAGGTCGAGAAGAGCGCGACGCTCGTGCGCGAGACGAGCGAGCGCTACCAGGAGGCTCAGACCCGCGCGCTTGCCGTGGCCGCCCGAGCCGTCATCCGCGAGGCGATGGAGCCCGTCTTCGAGGAGTTCACGCCGCTCGGCGCCGAGGTCGTCGCGTGGCTCGAGCAGGTCCAGCAGGCGCTAATCGAGGACTGGGCCGACTTCGTCCGGGACGACGAGGACCAGGAGAAGGAGTCGGCCGGCGACGTCGACCCCGAGCATGCGGTGCGGCTCGGGCGCTTCCGGGTCAACCTCTTCGTGACTCACGAGCCGGGCTTCCCGGCCCTCGTCATCTACGACACCAACCCGACGTACCCCCACCTGTTCGGCTACCTCGAGCGGCGGGCGCGCTACGGCGCCCTGCTGACCGACTTCACTCGCATCCGCTCCGGCTCGCTCCAGCGCGCGTCGGGTGGCGTCCTCATCGTCCGCGCCGCCGACGTGCTCGCCGACCCGATCATCTGGGAGCGCCTCAAGCGCGTGCTGCGCGAGCGGCGCATCGGGGCCGAGGACCCGCTCGGGCCGCTCGGGCTCTATGCCACGTCGCTGCGGCCCGTACCCGTGCCCGTGCGCGTGCGGGTGGTACTCGTCGGCACGCAGGATCTCTACGCCGCCCTGCTCGAGAACGACGCCGACTTCGCGTCGCTCTTCCGGGTCAAGGTCGAGATCGAGCCGTCCATCCCGCGCACGCCGCAGAGCCTCGTCGGCCTCGACGCGTACCTGATGTCCAAGGCGAGAGCCCGCGAGTGGGGGCGCTTCGATCGCGGCGCGCGAGCGCGATTGCTGGACCTCTCCACGCGCCTGGCCGGTCAGAAGGAGAAGCTCTCGATCGGCCTGTCGCCGCTCGAGGAGACCATGGCCTTCGCCAGCGCGATCGCGGCGGCGAAGGCGCTCGCTCCGGGCAACAAGACGCGAGGCGACGGTCCCAAGGACGGTGCGCCCACCTTCCGCGCGTCCGTGGCCCCGCCCGAGGACAGCGTCGTGACCGCGGAGGACATCGACGTCGCCTGGCGCGAACGGCGAGACCGCGCCGGCGCCGCCGAGCGCGCGATCCGCGAGATGTCGCTCCGCGGCGAGGTCGCCCTCGACACCGAGGGATCGCGCGTCGGCGTCGTCAATGGCCTCAGCGTCTTCTCGGCCGGCGACGTCGAGTTCGGCCAGCCGATGCGCATCACGGCCGTCGTCGCGCTCGGCCGCGAGGGCATCATCGACGTCGAGCGCGAGGCGCAGCTCGGCGGCGCCATCCACACCAAGGGTGTGGCGATCATGCGCGGCTACCTCGGTCGCATGTTCGGCCAGGAGCGGCCGCTCAGCCTTCGCGCTCAGCTGGCCATCGAGCAGAGCTACGGCGAGATCGACGGCGACAGCGCCTCGTCGAGCGAGCTGTTCGCCGTGCTGAGCGCGCTCGCCGAGCTGCCGATCGACCAGGGCATCGCGGTGACTGGCAGCGTGAACCAGCTCGGCGAGATGCAGGCCATCGGCGGGCTCTGCGCGAAGATCGAGGGCTTCTTCGACCTCTGCGCGGCGCGCGGGCTGACTGGGCGGCAGGGCGTCATGCTCCCGCGCTCGAACGTGCAGCACCTCGTCTTGCGCGAGGACGTGGCGGAGGCCATCGCCGCGGACCGCTTTCACCTTTACGCCGTGGACAACGTCGCGAGCGGCATCGAGCTGCTCACCGGCGTGCCCGCCGGCGAGCGCGACCCGTCCGGGCATTTCCCCGCGTCGAGCGTGTTCGCGCGCGTCGAGCGGCGCCTCATCGAGATCGCCGAGCGCCTCCGCGAGGCCGAGTCGAAGCAACACACCGAGGGCCCGAGCGAGGCGGAGATGTCGTCGCCCGAGCTGCAGGACGCGTCGGACTTTCGCGTGCGCTGATGGCCGACTCGCTTCTCTCGCTCGCTCGCCCCGAGCTCGCCGAGCTCACGGCCTACGCTCCCGTGCTCCCGCCAGGCGTCCGGGTGCGGCTCGACGCCAACGAGGCGCCGCCGATCACGTCGTCGCTCGTGCGCGACGTCGTGCGCGAGGCGATCGGGCGCGTGGCGCTCGAGCGCTACCCCGACGCGCGCGCGAGCGAGCTCAAGGAGGCAATCTTCGCGCGCACCGGTGTCCCCGCCGACGAGCTGCTGGTGGGCACCGGCTCGGACGAGGTGATCTCGCTCCTGTTGACGGCCCTGTCCCGCCAGCGCGGGCGCGGCCCCACGACGCTGCTCGTGCCCACGCCGACCTTCGTCATGTACCGCATCACCGGGCGAGGGCATGGCTGGCGCGTCGTCGAGGTGCCGCTCGACGACGCCTGGGACCTCGCGGTGGCGAGCATGAAGAAGGCGCTCGAGCTCACCGAGCCGAACGTCGTCTTCATCGCCAGCCCGAACAACCCGACGGGGAACCGCATGGCCGACGACCGCGTCGAGCAGGTGCTCGAGGCCGCGCGCGGCGCGCTCGTGGTGGTCGACGAGGCGTACGCCGACTACGCGGGGTCGTCGGTGCGCGGCTGGCGCGCGCGGCACTCGAACCTCGCCATCCTGCGCACATTGAGCAAGCTCGGCCTCGCGGCGCTACGGATCGGCTGGCTGGAGGGGCCCAAGGAGATCGTGGCGGCGGTCGACAAGGTGCGGCAACCTTTCAACGTGAGCGCGACGAGCCAGGTGGCGGCGGCTGCGGTGATGCGCGACGCGTGGACGCCCGTGCTCGAGCACGTCGAGGAGGTGCGGCGCGAGCGCGAGCGGATCGTCGCGGCGATGCGCGCGATCGAGGGCGTGACGCCGCTGCCGACCCACGCGAACTTCGTCTGGGTACGCACGAGCAAGCCCGCGGCGGATGTCCACGCCGGGTTGCTCGCGAAGGGCGTGCTCGTGAGGAGCTTCCACGCCGCGGGCGGCCGGCTCGGGTCCCACGTGCGCATCACCGTCGGGACGCCCGTGGAGAACGACGCCCTGCTCGAGGCGCTGCGGAGCGTGGCGTGAAGCCGGTGCGCGCGGGGCTCGCGGCCGCGGTGATGGCGCTCGTGCTCGCCGGGTGCGGGCCGGGGGCGACGTCCGTGGCGCGCGTGGTGGACGATCGCACGATCGATGGGCCCTTCGTCGGGCCGCAGCAGTACGCCCTCTTCCTGGACGGGGCGATCGCCGAGGCCGCGGGCGCGCTCGACGACGCGGCGACGGCCTTCGAGAAGCTCGCGGCGATCGACGAGCGCGACCCCGAGGTGTTCGCTCGCATCGCGCAGGTGCGGTGTGCGCGGGATCCGAGCGACGGACGGGCTCGTGCAGCGGTGGAGCGGGCGCTCTCCATCGACCCGGAGTACGGCCCTGCGCTCGCGGCCGCGGCGCGCTGCGGGATGAAGCTCGAGGGCGCGCTCGCCCGCGCGGCTCGGGCCGAGCCGATGTCCGTGGATATTCAGCTGGCGTACGCGCGGGCGTCGTCGCGCGCCTCGTCGGCCGACGAAGCCTCAGCGCGCGCGCGGCTGCTCGCGCTGACGCTCGACCAGCCGCGGAGCGGCGACGCGCTCGGAGCGCTGGCCTCGTGGGCCGACGCCCACGACGACGTGGACCTGTGGGTGCTGGCGCTCGGTTCGATGGCCCGGCGTGCGCCGCGGCTCGACGCCGACGTGGCGCGCGGCGCGCTGGCGCTCGCGGGCGAGGGGCACATCGCACGCGCGCGAAGGGTCGCCGC
>DATIQP010000528.1:0-14474 GCA_035470765.1 Polyangiaceae bacterium
CTTTGTGGAACCTGTGGGTGCGATGAGCAACCAGGCCTCCGAATCCGAAATCGTCGTCGGTCTCGACATCGGGACGACCAAAGTGTCGGCCGTGGTCGGCGAGGTCGACAGCGACGGCATCACCATCCTCGGCGTCGGAACGGTGCCCTGCCGCGGCCTGCGCAAGGGCATCGTCTCGAACATCGACTGGACGGTGCGCTCGATCAAAGACGCCATCGAGGCGGCGCAAACGATGGCCGGCGTCGAGATCCGCACGGTCTACGCCGGCGTCGCGGGAAGCCACATCCGCTCGCAGACCTCCGACGGCGTCGCGGCGATCGCGGGCGGCGAGGTCACTCGGCTCGACGTCGAGCGCGTCCTCGAGGGAGCGCGCGCCATCCCGGTCGACGCCGACCGCCAGATCCTCCACGTGCTGCCGCGCGAGTACATCGTCGACGCCCAGGACGGCATCCGCGATCCCATCGGGATGAGCGGCGTGCGCCTCGGCACCAAGGTCAACCTCGTCACCGCCGCGACCAGCTGCGTGCAGAACGTCATCCGCTGCGCCGAGCGCTGCAACCTCGTCGTCGCCGACGTCGTCCTCGAGGCGCTCGCGAGCGCCGAGGCCGTGCTCTCCGACGACGAGAAGGAGATCGGCGCCGCGGTCATCGACATCGGCGGCGGCACGACCGACATCCTGCTCTACGTCGACGGCGGCATCGCGCACACGAGCGTCATCCCCGTCGGCGGCAACAACATCACGAGCGACATCGCCGCCGGCCTTCGCACGCCGATGGCCGAGGCCGACCGGATCAAGCGCCTCTCCGGGTGCGCGCTCGGCCGCCTCGTCGGCGACGAGGAAGAAATCGAGGTCCCCGGCGTCGGCGGCCACGCTCCGCGCAAGACCGCGCGCCGCGTGCTCAGCGACATCATCGAGCCGCGCGTCGAGGAGATGTTCGCCGCCATCCGCAAGCGCATCGAGGACACCGGCATGCTCGAGCAGCTCTCGGCCGGCGCGGTGCTCACCGGAGGCGCCGTCCTGCTCGAGGGCATGCCCGAGTTCGCGGAAGAGGTGCTCGGCATGCCCGTGCGCATCGGCTTCCCCATCGGCGTGAAGGGCATCACCCAGCTCGTTCAGGGCCCGCAGTACGCGACCGGCGTCGGCCTCGTGAAGTTCGGCGCGCAGGTGATCGGCGAGAGCCGCGCCCGCGACGAGGTCGTGCTCGTGGCGGGGGCGCCCTCGCAGACGCGCCTGCGCTCGCACTCGCACGTGTCGGTCACGGAGGCCGCGGAGCCGCAGAAGTCCAAGCTCTGGGAGTGGCTCAAGGCGGCGTTCTGAGGGGAGCCCGCCGAGGTCCGGCGGCCACGGGGACTACTCGGACGCTTTCGGCTTGCGCATCAGCATGCCGTAGTCCGTGCACGCGTTTGCGTTCCCACCGTCGCACGCTTGCTTGTACAGCCTCGCCGCCGTCGTGACGTCGCGCGGCAGGCCGATGCCCTTCTCGTAGTTCTGCCCGAGGTTCCGACAGCCGGCGGCCGAGCCGGCGTCGCAGGCCTTCCTGTAGAGCTTGTTGGCCGTCGCCTGGTCCGGAGGCACGCCGGTGCCGTTCTCGTGGAGCACGCCGAGGTTCGCGCACGCGTTCCCATGACCGTGCTCGCACGCGGTGCGATAGAGGCGCGCCGCCATCGCGAGGTCCTTCGCGACGCCCTCGCCCTCCTGGTAGTCCCAGCCCAGGTTGTGGCAGCCGTCGTCGTCGTTCTGATCGCACGCCTTCTTGTAGAACGCCGCCCCGCGTGCCGTGCTCTTGGGAACGCCGCGCCCGTCGTCGTACATCAGGCCGACGTAGGTGCAGCCCTGCGCCGCGTTCGCCTCGCACGCCTTCTTGAAGTAGGAGAACGCCTTTGCGTCGTCGACGGGCACGCCTTCGCCGTCCCGGTACTGCTTTCCGAGGCTGACGCAGCCGTCCATCTCTCCGCCGCTGCACGCCTTGATGAAGAGGCTGCGCGCGCGCGCGTCGTCCTTGGCGACGCCCTTGCCGCGCCTCACCTGCAGGCCGAGATCGTAGCAGCCGGTCGCGTCCCCCGCGGTGCAGGCCTGCTCGAAGAGGGATGCCGCGCGTGTCGAGTCCTGGCCCACGCCGCGGCCGTTCAGGTAGTCGATCCCGAGATCGATGCAGCCGGCCATGTCCTTGTCGCGGCAGGCCTTCTGGTGAAGGTCGAAGCCCTTGCGTAGCGCCTCGTCGGCCTCGTCGGCGCTCGGGTCGCCTGCGTCGCTCTCCGGTGCGGCGCCCACGGTGGCGGCCGGCGCGGTCGCGGACACCAGGGGTACCCCCGCGTCGTGGGAGCGGCGGTGCGGGAGCTTGCACGCCGCGAGGACGAACACCAGCAGCACCCAGGATCGCGCACGCATCGCTGGGCAGGATACCCCCGCCGAGGCGCAGGCCTTCCCACAAAAGTCGGACCGTGGGGGTGTGCGTCGCGAGCGCTACGGGCAGGTCCCGATCACGTGCGCGGCCCACGGCAGCCAGATGTACGGCCCGGTCCACCCCGGGCTCCCGCCAAAGCCGGGTGGGTTGAACTGACGCTGCGCCACGCCGTTGGTCGCGATCGAGCAAGGTGCCCCGCCGTCTGGCGTGACCTGCTGGATGAAGTAGACGTGACACGCGGTGAGGTGAATCGGGGGCGAGACGTCCACGCCGCGCCACGTCTGCGGCCCCGAGTCGAAGGAGCCCTCGAAGAGCTTCGCGCCCGGCGTGTCGTTCACGCTGTCGTAGAGGGCGACGCCGCCGCCCGTCACGTCGAGCTCGAGCCGCGTCACCTCGATGTCGTGCGCGGGCACGTACTCCCACCCGGCCGAGCCCCCGCCGCAGTTGGTGTCCAGCGGGTAGGAGATGTTCTGCCCTTCGCTGCAGGCGTCGATGCTCTCCGTCGCACCGAACGATGGGTCGTCGGCCGTGACGGTGCACGCCGAGGGCTGGATCACGTCCTCCTGGACGACGTCGACCGATCTCACGTCCACGACGACGCGGTCGGCGCCCGCATCCGGCGGTCTCGCCGCCGCGTCGCCTCCGACACCGAGCTCGGTGCGTGCCCCGCACGCGACGCCGAGCGCCACGCAGACCGTGATGGCAATCACCCTTCCCAGCACGCGGCACACCTCGCTCCCATCATCGCGCGTCGCCTGCCCAGCCGAAACGAGTTTCGACGCCGAAGGGTTCACCACGGGCGCGCGCCTCGGTCGCGGCCACGAGCCCGAGCTCGAGCTCGACGCCGAAAGGTTCGACCGACCCCGAGACGGGCCTGAACCTGATCGACACGGGGCTCGTCTTTCACCTCGGCTACGCGGCCGCCCTGCGAAGGGCGCACGTCGTGATGACGTTCACCACGCGCACGATCACGGCCAGGCCGGGTTTCGGCCGTCGGCCAGCCGCCGCTGGTTGGCGGCGACGCGTCGCATGACCAGGACGGCGAATACGGCCGCGACCGCCGTGAGCAACCCGGCCACCACCTCGAGGTGGCTCCCATCGATCCTGCTGGAGACGTTCCAGACGATGCCCGAGATGATCCACGTCCCCCACCACGCGCCGAGGACGCCGGGCGTGATGCCGGCGGCGGAAGGGTCGCTGCCGAACCAGATCTCCTTCATCGCGCGAAAAGGCTTCACCAAGTTCGCGAACGGGACGAAGAACCATCCGACCGCCCAGCCCGGCGTGATCGACATCGGGGACCCGAACGCCCACGCGTTCGCGCACGCGCGGTAGATCCAGATGGAGAAGAGGATCGCGGCGAGAGCCAACGACCCCAGGTAGGCCACCGCGGAGAGGAGCACGCCCAGGGCGAGGACGAGGTTGTCCGGATCCGTCGACTCCGGGTGGAGATCGCCCTGCTGGAGGAGCCCGGAGACGATCGCGAACACGCCCGTGAGCACGAGGGCTACCGACGCGACCGGCGTCCTCCAGCCGAGCGGCACGTACCCGTACCTGGCGCCGGGGCCGTAGGCGATGGGGACCGCGGCCCCGTATCCGGGGAAGGGTTGAGGAGGCGGATAGCCGCCGGGCACGTTCTGCGGAGCATGTGCCGTCGGCCAGGCATAGGGATCGTTCGCGTTCATGTTCGTCTCCTCCCGTGCGCCGAAGAGGCAGTCGGCGCCTCCCGTGGCCGTGTCATACGCGCGGCGGAGCGGAACCTCCCCCACCTGACTCGATGCTCATGGCCGCCGGATTCGGCGCGGCTACGCTCGTCATGTGGCTCGAAAGAGGGCGACGATGGCGGCAGGCGCGCTCGCGGTGCTCATGGCACTTCTGAGCACGTCGCCACGTCTCGTCGTTCCGGCGCTCACCGCGTGCAACTCGGGATGCACCACGGACACCGAGTGTGGAGGCAACGGGGCGACCTGCTGCGGCGGCCAATGCTGTGGGGACACCTGTTGCGGCGACGCGCAGAAGGGCACGTGCTCCAAGCTGCAGGACAACAGCAACTGCGGAGTGTGTGGCAACAGCTGCGGGGAGGGCAGCGGCGGCTGCGTCACGATCCTCTCTCCGACGTGCAAGCAGCTGCCCGCGTGCGGGCCCGACGCGGGCCTTGAGCTCTTCCCGACCTGCTCGTACCACGCCAACCGGTTCGAGTGTGTCGGCCTTTGAGCGCTAGATGCTGCGTCGGGCCCGTCAGCGGAGGAGATCGAGCGGCCCGCTCATGCGGTAGAGGGCGAAGTCGAGCGTCGCGCCCGCGCCACGCAGCGCGTCCGCGAGCGCGCGGTCCGCTTCCACGAAGACGCGGACGTGTTCGTGCTTGGCGAACGGGCGGAGCGCATCGAACAGCGCACGAGCGAGCTCCGGTCGCGCCGCGCGGATCGGGTACACGCCGGGGAAGCTCGGATCGAACGCCGCGAAGCCGAGCGGCACGGCGCCCCCGAGCGCGCGCAACACCGCCCCGCGCTCCCGCGCGCGAGCGATGCGTTCCACGTCCAGACCGAAGCGCGGCGCGATCCGCGCGTCGTCGTCGGTTGACGGCGCGTAGGTCTCGATCTCGCGAGCGGCGCGAGGAAGCGTCGCCAGCGACGCCCACGTCGCGCTTAGCGTCCAGCCTTCTTGCTCGATGGCGAGACCGCAGCGCTCGTACAGGCGGATCGCGACCGCGTTCGCTTGCTTGACGTTCAGGTACCAGCGCCTGCACCCGGCATCGCGCGCGCGCCTCCGCAGGTCTTCGAGCAGCGCGCGCCCCCCGCCGCGCCTTCGAGCCTCGGGCGCGGTCACCACGTTGCCGACGTGGAACGTCTCACCGAAGACGTTCCACGCCGAGTACCCCACGGCGTCGCCCGCTTCGTCCTGCAGGATGACGACGCGAGGGAGCCACCGGGTCGCGAACGCCTCCGGCGAGGGAACAGGATCCGGTACGCCGAGCTCCGGGAAGAGCCGCGCGAAGCGCGGATAGTCGTCGGCGGTGGCGAGGCGAGGGGAGAAGGACAAGCTCATGCACCATGAGACGCGGTCGAGCCGTCGAGCTGACGACTGTTCGCGCGTCGTGGGTGGCTCCCGCCGTGGCGCCCACCTCTGCCGCGTCGACGCCTGAGGTCAGGAGCGAACCTTTCCGCTAGCCTCGGGCTCTCACCTGACGCCATGACGCTCTGGGACGATCTGCGCACCTGGAACCCCTTCGGCTCGGTCCCCGAGATCGCGCCGCGGGACCTGCTAGAGGCGCTGCGGGCCGACAGCCCTCCGGCGCTCCTCGACGTGCGCACCGCCCTCGAGTGGGAGAAGAGCCGCATCGCGGGCGCCCTCAACGTCCCCATCCTCTCGCTCGGCGATCGCCTGGCCGCGCTCGCGCTCGATCCGACGCGTCCCGTCGTGGCGATCTGCCTGTCCGCCCACCGCAGCGTCCCCGCCGTGCGCCTGCTGCGCGAGCGCGGCTACGTCGCCGCGCAGCTCGCCGGGGGCATGCTCGCCTGGTGGTCGGCGAAGCTGCCGGTCGTGAAGGGCGCGGCGGAGCGGTAAGAGGAGAGGCAGGAAAGGGGGGCTCCCCTCCGCCGTGCTCCGGCTCGTCCTCGCTCGTGCTCGGCGCCACGAGATGCGCGTGGCGCTGGAGCGCCTGCGCGCGAGCTTGCGGGCGAGCCGTGCGCGCGGCGGTTCCCCTCTCGGCGTCGGCCGTCGGGTCACGCGCGAGAGCGCTCGCCACCGCCGAGGGGAAGGGGTGTCCGCGGAGCGTGAGTAGCGAGCACGTGGCTGGCGCGCGGGCTCGTCAGTCAGGCGCGTTGCGCATGAAGTCCGCGACCTCGGCGAAGCGTTTGTCGAGGAAGTCGCGCTCCTCGCCGGTGACGCCCTGATCGGCCATCGCGCGCGCCATGCAGCGGAGCCACGCGTCGCGCATCGCGACGTTCACGGGCACGCGCGCGTGGCGCATGCGCAGGCGCGGGTGCCCGTGCACCGGCGAGTACGTGGCCGGTCCCCCGAGCCACTCGATGAGGAAGAGCGCGAAGCGCTCCCTCGCGCCGGGGCTCACCTTGCCCTGCTCGTCGAGCTCGTGGAGGCGCGCGAGCGCGGGCTCCTGCGCGTCCATCACGTCGTAGAAGCGGGCGACGAGCTTGCGGACGCCTTCGTCTCCGCCGAGCCGCGTGTACGGCGAGTCGTCTTGGCTGGGCACCCAGGTCATGAGAGGGATGACTATGCCGAAAGGACTACCACGCCCGGGAAGTGCGCGCCCAGGCGGTCGAGGTCGGCTCGGTCGCCCGTGACGACGACGGCGTCGAGCAGCGCGGCCGTGGCCATCACGATGGCATCGATCGTGGGCTTGGCGCCGGCATCCTTCATTCGAGCCAGCGCGACGCCGGCGGCCTTCGCCGCCTCGACCGACGCGACCACGCTGACATTGCAGTACATGTCGGCGTCCGGCCGAGGAGCGCAACTACCTGCGTCGCCTCGAAGAGTCGCTATCACCCCGCGCGCTAATATTGTCGCCTTGTTCTGCTCAACTCCGGCCCTGCCCCGCTCATTCGCAAACGACCGAGATCGTCTGAGGTGGCGCCTCGCAAGCCGTCGATTCGATGCCGCCCCAATTCTGGTTACCGATGCACGGTCGAACTGCGTACCCGTTCGTTATCGAGCAGTAGCACGCGGTGCCGTCGGCCGAGATCTCGATCGAAGTTCCCGAGACGCAGGTGTCGACGTTCCACGCGTACCCGCCGCATGAAAGGTTAACCACCGTCGTCCCGCTGTGGAGCGCCTGGCACAACGTGTTGGCGTTTACACCGGTGCACGTGCGGCCCGTCGGGTCGTTGGAGCCACTCAGCGTGATCGACGAATACGTCCCCTTCAGGTTCGCGCGAAACGAATCCCAATCCGTACATTGCGTCGTGGGTACGATGAACGTGTCGAAGGACGCGTGATATGAAACGGCTGACGCGCACGCGCCGTTTACGCAGGCGGGCTTGGCAGAATTGCAAACGACGCCGCACGCACCGCAGTTGTTGTCGTCCCACATGACATCGACACACGAGGCGCCGCAAGCCACCGTGCCAACGGGACAGCACCGCCCCTGCGTGCACCACTCCGTGCTCTTGCACGACGTCGAACAACTTCCGCAATAGCCGTGAAAGTTCAGGGTGTCGAAGCAGATGCCCTGCATGCATTCGGTGAAACCGGCGGGACAAGTAAAGCCGCACGTGCCGCTGTTGCACGCGCGCGTGCCCAGGAGCCAGCCGACTCCCGCGTCATAGCCACCATCGGCGGACGGAGTGCCCGCGTCGGGGTTTTGCGTGCCGGGTAGCAGAAAGCCGGCGTCTGCCGCCGCGCAGACGTAACCGCACTGCGCGCAGTCGTCCACGCTGCTGGACAAATCCACGCATGTGCTCGCGTCGCCCTTCGAGCACGATGAAAGGTTGGTTCCACAGACGCACGTCCCATTCGTGCACATCTCGTCGCTCGTACATGCATGGGTGCAGGAGCCACAGTGGAGCGGATCCGCGCCTAGATCGTATTGCGAGCATTGGGTCGCATCGCTCGCATCGCCACCATCGCCGTTGCCGCCGTCGGGCACCACGGAGATCGCTCCTCCGCAGGCCGCCACCCACACGGCGACACACACCAGCCGCGCCCTACTCACCATGGAGATCGTAACACTGACGAGCCGCGTTGGCGCCTCCACATCGCAGGAGGCATCGGCGTTCGAGATCCGATCGGCTTTGCTATGATGCGAGGATGGGTCCGGCACGTTGAGAGCCGCCATCGCTCTCTCTCTCGTCACGGTGGTCGCCGCGTGTGGAGGGCGCACGGGCCTCGGTACCGGCGGCGCCGCAGCCGACGCGGCGCCCGACGCGCAGGCCGACGGCGCGACGGACTCCGGGCAAGACGGCGCTCTACCGCCGCTCACGGGGCCGGAGCTCGCGCTCGGCGCCGGACACAGCTGCGCCATCATGCCGGACCGGACCGTGCGCTGCTGGGGAGCCAACGGCTACGCGCAGCTCGGCGACGGCACCAAGCAGGATCGCCACAACCCGGTCCCCATCGCCGGGCTGCAGGACGTCGCGCAGATCTCCGGCGGCTACACGCACACCTGCGCGCGCGATCTCTCGGGACGCGTCTACTGCTGGGGAGAGAACCACGTCGGCCAGGTCGGTAACGGCCAGAATTGCCCGCCGAACGACTACTACTGCTGCGTGCTCTCGCCGTCGCCCGTGGCCGGCATCGACGGCATCAGCGTAGCCGCGGGCGGCATTCACTCGTGCGCGGTCGCGTCGAACCACCACGTGCACTGCTGGGGCTACAACACGTACGGCGGCCTCGGCAACGGCAGCACCGACGACAGCAACGTGCCGGTCGAGGTCACCGGCGTGACCAACGCCGTTGCGGTGGCCGCCGGCTGGACCCACACCTGCATGCTGAGCTCGAAGGGGACGGCGAAGTGCTGGGGCCTCAACGAGGTCGGCGAGCTCGGCAACGGCGCGGTGGTGGACGGGCCGACGACGACGCCGCAGGACGTCGTCGGGCTGACGGGCGTGGTGCAGCTCTCGCTCGGCGATTTCTTCAGCTGCGCGCTCATCGAGGACGGCACCGTGGCGTGCTGGGGGATGAACGCGAGAGGCCAGCTCGGCGACGGCACGACCACCGATCGCTCGGTGCCGGGGCCCGTCGTCGGCCTCCACGACGTGGCCCAGATCTCGGCGCACGAGGACATGGCGTGCGCGAGGCGCAACTCCGGCGACGTCTGGTGCTGGGGACTGGACAATCCCGTCCCCAAGGCGGTGGCCGGCCTCTCGCAGGCCACCGACATGAGCTCGGGCGAGCAGCACGCCTGCGCACGCGCCGGCCAGACGCAGGTGGTCTGCTGGGGGTGGAACTCGAACGGCCAGCTCGGTGACGGGACGACTCTCGATCACGCGGCGCCCGCGCCCGTCGTCTGGTAGCGCGGGCGGTGTCCCGATCACGGGCAGGGCTGCACCTGCACGCACCTGCGCCGGACCTCGCGCCCCGCCAGCGCGATCGACGCGGTCAGCTTCGGTAACTCGGTCTTGGAGACCAGGGTGTTCGGCATCCTGAACGTCCGCATGTCCGCCGCGAAGTCGAACGGCCTGAACCACACCGGCCCCGGGCCGAGCTGCAGCTCGGTTTCCCCCGGCGGCGGGGCGCCTGCCTTGCCGCAGAGCGAACCCTGACACGTCACGACGCCGTCGGTGCGGTAGGCCAAGAGCGGGGTGCTCCAGCGGATCGTGCGGCCGACCAGGGTGCCCTGCGCGGCGACGGCGCAAGCGTTCGGGGTCACGGTCGTGTCGGTGATGCTGGTGAAGCTGCTCCGCCAGAAGAGCGCGCTCGAGTTGATGACGAAGTGCTCGTGCATCCGATAACTGAGCATCTCGACCGGGCCGCCGGGAACGCCGCCCCTGTTGTCGAAGCGCAAGACCGCGGCGCCCGGGCCCACCGGATAGATGCCGTCGCCCTTGCCCAGCGGCGTCTCGGTGAGCTGCAGGTTGGCGGCGAGGGTGTATTCGACCTCGAATGCGTCGCACGGAGGGGCCGACGCGGCGCGCAGCGGGAGCACGGCGACGAGCGGCGCAGCGACGGTTGCGGCCGCGAGGAGGCGGTGACGCAAAGCTGCCATGCACGAGGAAACGTTGCACCCCGAGTGCCACTGGCGTCGTCGCGCACTCCAGAGCGCCTGGCGGCTCGAGCGCGCACCCGCTGCGCTGAGCGGCTGGAGATGCGCCCGTGCGCGGCGCCCTCGCGGCGCGGCCGACGAAGACGCAGCGTTCCGACCGCAATCCACGCGCAGCGCGGCCCGGCGTTTCTCGGCGTATTCCAGTGGAATGCTGTTTGCGACGCCTCTGGCAAGGAGCCCCGTCATGCCTCTCTCCAAACGTCTCGCTGCCGAAGCGTTCGGCACTCTCTGGCTGGTCTTCGGCGGGTGCGGCGCGGCCGTGCTGTCGGCCGCATTCCCGAGCTTGGGCATCGGTCTGCTCGGCGTCGCGCTCGCGTTCGGCCTGACCGTGCTGACGATGGCGTACGCGATCGGTCACGTCAGCGGCTGTCACTTGAACCCGGCGGTCACGCTCGGGCTCGTCGCCGCCGGACGCTTCCCCAAGAAGGAGCTCATGCCCTACGTCCTGGCGCAGGTCGTCGGCGCCGTCCTCGGTGCGACCGTCCTCTATGCGATCGCGAGCGGCAAGCCCGACTTCGTCCTCGGCCGCTTCGCGGCGAACGGCTACGGCGAGCACTCGCCCGGCGGCTACTCCATTCTCTCCTCGGCGATCGCCGAGCTGACGCTCACGTTCGCGTTCCTGATGATCATCCTCGGCGCGACCGACAAACGCGCGCCGGTCGGTTTCGCGCCCATCGCGATCGGGCTCGGCCTGACGCTCATCCACCTCATCGGCATTCCGGTGACGAACCTCTCCGTCAACCCGGCGCGTTCGACGGGCCCTGCGCTCTTCGCCGGCGGGTGGGCGCTGACGCAGCTGTGGCTGTTCTGGGTCACCCCCCTCGCGGGCGGCGCCCTCGCAGGCCTCGTCTACCCCATGATCTTCGGCGAGAAGAAGAAGAAGGAGGCGCCCGCAGTCCCCGCGAAGACCATCCGACGCGAGCCGCAGCCCTTGCCCGCCGAGTGAAGCGACTTGCTCGACAGGCGCGTCGCGCTCGCTTGCGTCGCGCGTTTGAACGAGATCCTGCGCGAGCACCGTGGCCTGGAGCCGTGCCCCAACGCCGCGCGCTAGCTACGCGTGTGCCGCGCCCGGGATGGGCTGCCGCCGCAGATCGCGTGAGCCTCGAGTATCCTCGAACCATGGACCCACGGCGACACGCTCCAGCGACCGATCGCAACCGCGAGCCCATCCTCGACGTCCTCGCGCCGCTCGTCGCAGACGGCGCGTTCGTGCTCGAGATCGCGAGCGGGACAGGACAGCACGCGGCGTTCTTCGCGGCGAAGCTCCCGGCGTGCACCTGGCAGCCGAGCGACGCCGACCCGGGCGCGCGCGCGAGCATCGCCACGTGGACGAAGGACACCCCGAACGTGCGCCCGCCGATCGAGCTCGACGTCACGAGACGGCCCTGGCCGATCGAGCGCGCGGATCTCGTCGTCTGCATCAACATGATCCACATCGCGCCCTGGGACGCGTGCGAGTCGCTGCTCGCGGGCGCGTCGGCCATCGCGCCGTTGCTCTTTCTCTACGGGCCGTACCGGCGGGGCGGCGCGCACACCGCGCCGAGCAACGAAGCCTTCGATCGACGCCTGCGCGAGGAGAACCCCGCGTGGGGCGTACGGGACCTCGAGGACGTCGTGCGCGCGGCCCAGGCGCACGGTTTCGCCCTCGAGCGCGTCGTGTCGATGCCCGCGAACAACCTCTCGGTGATCTTCAGGAAGGAGAGGTGAGGAGGGTGGCTCTGCCGCCCGAAGACGGCGGCGTCTGCGCGGCCTATCCGTGATCCGTGATGTGACGCGTTGGCTCGTCGGCTTGGCGGTCGTGTTCTTGCCGGCCGTCGACGCGAACCTTGCTGACCGTGGTGGCGCACCGACCTCGCCCGCGTCCGCCCAGAGGCCTTTTCGGCACCGCGGTCGAGGACTACGACGTGTGCCGGGCGAGCCCACTTCGGCGAATTGTCTGCACGGTCGCGTTATCGTGGTTAGGTTGGTGCTCAAGAAGACTTCGCGCGCTTCGGATGAGCCTGGATCCCAGGGGTCGGCGTCGAACCGCAGGAGTCGAAAGGTTCGTGAATGATTCGACTCAAAGCCACGGTTCCATTCTTTGTTCTTACGCTCGGCGCTTGCTCGAGCTCGAACGGCACGACGGACGGAGGTACGACGGACGGAGGTGCGGCGGACGGAGCTAAGGCGGACGGCGGCGCGACGGACGGCGCAATCACCGACGCGAAGAAGGACGGCCCGCAGATGACCGACGGCGGAAACGCCACCTCGGTGAACCTGGGAACGGCAGGCACCTACGCCATCCTCGCGAAGAGCGCCGTCTCGACCGTCCCGTCATCTGCGATCACGGGCAACGTCGGCTTGAGTCCCGCGGCGGCCAGCTACATCACGGGCTTCTCGCTGACGCCGGATTCGACGAACGTCTTTTCGACCTCGACCCAGGTCACCGGAAAATTGTTTGCGTCCGACTACGCGGTGCCGACCCCGTCGAACCTGACCACCGCGGTCGGCGACATGCAGCTCGCGTTCACCGATGCAGCGGGCCGCGCACCGAGCGTCACCGAGCTCGGCGCCGGAGACATCGGCGGCATGACGCTCACGCGTGGCGTGTACGCTTGGAGCTCGGGCCTTCTCATCCCGACCGACGTCACGCTCACCGGAGCCGCGACCGACGTTTGGATCTTTCAAATCGCACAAGGCCTCACGATGAGCAACGGGACGAATATCGTTCTCGCGGGCGGCGCGCTCGCAAAGAACGTGGTCTGGCAAGTCTCGGGCGCCGTGAGCATCGGGACGACCTCGCACTTCGAGGGCATCGTGCTCTCGCAGACCTCGATCACGCTCCAGACGGGCGCGTCGATCAACGGTCGCTTGCTCGCGCAGACGGCGGTGAGCCTCGACTCGAGCACGGTGGTCGCGCCGCTCTAGGCGCTCGACGCAGTCGCTCGGCAGCTCCGCCGCCTCCGCCAGCCATACGTGTGTCCAGCCCTTCTGCTGGCGCGGTCCACCGCGGGGGAAGAACCTCCGCGGAGTGTCGAGTAGGAACTCGCGCGTGACGAAGCTGTCCATCGGGCGATGCGTCGCGTGTCGACCTGGGCTCTCCTCGCGGCCGCCGCGGCGTGCGCGCCGCCCGTGTCGTCCACCAGCGTGGTCATCCCGGCGCCGCCAGCCGCTCTCGTACCCACGCGCTCGCCCGAGGCGAAAGCGTGCCGGATCGAGCAGGAGCGGTTCCTCCCGCCGTCGCCCATCACGCTGCGTACGCCCCGCGGAGCCGCCTTCGCAGATCTCGTGAGCGCCGATCGCGTGGAGGTCACCACCCGCGGCGTCGTCCGCCTCGAGGCCGAGGTCTTTGGCCTTCGCCTGATCACCGCGCCGGCGCCCGCGGACCTGCCCTTCTACCCGCGCGAAGAGATCGTCTTCGCCTCCGTGCTGCGGCCAGGCGGCTCCACGCCGCTGCGCTGGACCGCCCCCGCCGCGGATCGATGGAGCGTGTCTCCGCGCGACGACGAGCGCGTCGAATGGATCGGCGCGCCGCCCTCCCAGCTCGTGGGCTGCGACGCGATCGCGCTCCAGCCGACCGCCCTGTCGCATGACCGCGAGCCCCAGGTCTCGACGCTCTCGGGCCCGGCTCCGATCCCGCTCCGCGCCACCCCGGAGGGTCCGCCGGTCGCGCGCTTGCACGCCAAAGGCGCCTCGGTCGTCGTCCTCGCCCGGGAAGGCCGGCTCGTGCACATCGACTGGGCGCTCGACGGCGACGACCTCGACGACGCGCACGTGGTCGGGTGGGTCGACGCGTCGTTCGTGCACACGGAGAGCGTGCAGACGGGCGTCCCCACTTCGTGTCGTGGCGGCGCCATGTCGGGCTCGTCGGACTGGGGTGGCTGTCGGCGGTGGCACCCGCTCTACGTCGAGGTCGAGCGCCACGTCGAGGCCATCGGCACCGTGCTCGCCGGCACGCGCGTCACGCCCGGCGCGCGGATTGGCCACTTCGAGCGCGTCGAGGTCCTGGGTCCGGCGGTGCGCGACAACCCGAGCCCCATCACGCTCCGCGAGGGTGTGTCGTTCGTCATGGAACCGGCGGACGCCCAGGACTGCCGGTGATGGCCCCTACGTCGCGGGTCTCGCGGACGCTGCTCGAGCCGCGTCCGGCACCAGGGGCACTAGTTTACGGCGTGACGGTTGGGCTCACCGCGGCGCCGACGAAGGTGACTGGAGTATGGGTGTCGGGATCCGAGAACGCACCGAGCGGCGTGCCGGAGCCGCTCGTCGGATCGATCGCGACGACCTCGCCGGAGCCGTCGTGCGAGAACGCGAGAGCTTTTCCGCCCGCGTACGCGAGACCGAAGAGGTGACCGGCGCTGACGGAGCCGATC
>DATIQP010000529.1:0-8876 GCA_035470765.1 Polyangiaceae bacterium
GATCGTCGTCAAGTTCTGGCTGCAGATCGGGCGCGAGGAGCAGCTGAAGCGCTTCGGCGTGATCGTCGTCAAGTTCTGGCTGCAGATCGGGCGCGAGGAGCAGCTGAAGCGCTTCCGCGAGCGCGAGCGCACGTCGTTCAAGCGCTTCAAGATCACGCCCGAGGACTGGCGAAACCGCAAGAAGTGGGACGACTACGAGCTCGCCGTCTGCGACATGGTCGACCGCACGAGCACCGAGTACGCGCCGTGGACGCTCGTCGAGGCGAACAACAAGTACTTCGCGCGGCTCAAGGTGCTGAAGACGCTGTGCAAGGCGATCGAGGGGGCGTTCGATAGAGGGTAGAGGAGAAGGGGGGGCCCCCACCCGCTCGTGCTCGGCGGCATGCTGCCGCCTGCGCGCGAGCGCCTCCCCCACGGCCGTCGCTTCGCTCGGCCGGGGGAGGTGAGGACAACCGCGGAGCGCGGGTGCTGTGCGTCGAGGCCGTCTCCGGCTCGCGTGGTCGTGAAGCGCCGTCGTGCAGGAGCATGCAAGAGCGCAGTAGAAGTGCGCCAGCCTTCGCGCTTCGCACGAAGAAGCGGAGGGCGGCTGTCACACTTCTACTGCGACCGGGGAGCATGCTCCTGCACGACGGCTCTTCCCCCTTTCACATCGAACGCGCGCGCGCCCTTCGGCGGCGAGAGACTCCTTCCGAGAAGAAGCTCTGGCAGATGCTCCGGCGTAACCGGCAGGGGGCTCACTTCCGGCGGCAGCACCCGGTGGGGCCCTTCTACGTCGACTTCATCTGCCTGACTCGCGGGCTCGTCATCGAGGTCGACGGCGCGGTACACGATCCGGCGCTGGCCTTCGCCGACGCGCGGCGGCAGGCGGCGCTCGAGGCGCTCGGGCTGAGGGTGCTGCGGTTCAGCGCCGGCGACGTGGAGCGGGAGCTCGGCGGGGTGCTGCTGCGGATCCGCGCCGCGCTCCGGTGAGCGCCGCGGGGCGGGCGCGACTGCTGGCTCGCCGTTGGTTGCGGCCGTGAGCCGGTGGTCACCCTCGAGGATGAACGCAATCACCCTCGAGGATGAAGCAGCTCGCGGTACGAACCGGTCACGTCGTGGACATTCCCGACCGGGGCCGTCGAACGCGAGCACCGCCGCCCCGCAATCGCCCTCTCGCGCGTGCGTCGCCTCCGCGACGGCCGCGTCGCGTATCGCGTCAAGCGCGCCCAGGCCGCCAAGGCCAAGCACATGGTCCTTACGCCGCTCGAGCTCCTCGCGCGAATCGCCGCCCTCGTCCCGCCTCCGCGATATCCGCTCGTCCGCTACCACGGCGTGCTCGCCCCGCGCTCGTCGTGGCGGCGTCTCGTCGTACCCAGGCCACGAGAGCCACGGCCGTGCCCGCCGCCGGGCGCGCATTCACCCCGCCAGCGGGACTCCGCGCCGCCAACAAGCGACGCGACCACTCGCCGCGCCGCGCCTCCGTCCCCGAGCCCTCCCATGGCAGGTCGCTCGAACCCTGCGCCGAAAAGTGCGCACCTCGCGGCCACACCCGATCTCGAGGTCCAGCGCCTCGCCCCCAACGTCCTCTCCGTCCAGCACTGGCACCGCCTCGAGCAAGGCCTGCTCTACGCGGCCACCCCACGCATCGACTGGCCCACCCTCCTTCGCCGCACCTTCGACATCGACGTCCTCCAGTGCCCGCGCTGCGAAGGCCGCCTCCGCATCCTCGCCGTCATCACAGACGAGCCCGTGGTCGCGCGCATCCTCCCCGCCCTCGGCCTCCCCACCGACGCCCCCGCGGCCGCCCGAGCCCGCGACCCGACCGACCTCCTCGACTTCGAGCAGAGCGAAGCGGCCCCGTTCGCGTGAGCCGACCGCCGACGTGTGCCTTGCGTGTGCTCACCCAGACCGCGATTCCAGGCCTAGCGGAATGCGCGTAAGGTGCAATCATCGGTGATCGGTTACGCGGCAAGAGCTGTCCGTCCGGCTTGAGCGCGATCGGGCAAGAGGAGTCGACGTCGATTCGGATCGGGACCTTCGTGTCGCAATACACGGAGTAGTCGTCGCGTGATGGCGACGCGTCGGTCGGGGGGGCCGAGGAGTAGCTCGAGGAGCATGGGTGCCAAGACGCGGAGCAGCGAGGTCCATCGCTCGGGTGGGAAGCGTCGGTCAGGACAGGTCGGGTTCCTCGTGAGGTGGCCATGCAGCGAGCGGCCGAGGGCGAGCGCGAGGAGTGCCGCGTGGATGAGACACTCCACGACGGCCTTGTTGCCAGTCGGAATATCATCGATACGTAGTTGGCTTTTGAGCTCACGAAAGAGCAACTCGACCTCCCATCGCAGTGTATAGACCGCCGCGACCGCGTCGGCTTCGAGTGCAGTGCGCGAGGCGCTCGTGAGGTAGAGCCGATGCCGATCGAGATGCGCGCACCAAACGGCGAAGAGGCGTAGCCGAAGAGTCTGCTCGGAGGAGGGACGCGTCCGGACTTGGCGGTAGACGTAGGCCACCTCGATGTCGAAAGTCCGGCCACGCATCGGCTCCAACAGAGTCGTGTGTCGCCGCCCAACGTAGGAGGGGTCGTCTGCGGAGAGGACCTCGAAGCTCGCGGTCTTCTTCACGCGGCAGAGGAAGTGCCCGCCGCGCTCGAGGATCTGCTGAAAGAGCTTGCCCTGGTAGTAGGCGAGATCGAAGACGTACAGGCTGCCGATGCAGCAGGCGTCGACCTGCATGAGCGACAGGTCGTGCGAGGAGCCGGGGGCGATGCGGACGCGTCGCGGTGTGCGTGTTGCGCCGTCTATTACGACGTGAAGCTTCGCGCTGGCGCGTGTGTGGTTGGTCCATACGGAGGGGTAGTCCACCTCAAGCTCGTCGTGCAAACGCAAGAGTGAGCCGTCGGCGATGAGTAGTCTCGCGAATGCGCTCAAGGCGTCGTTCAGTTTTGATGGTCGACTCGCGAGATCCGCGAACGCACGCTCCGTCAGTTCGCGCAAGAGCTGGACGAGCGGCAACGTGAGGAAATCATGTCTGTCTTGCTCGAGGCGCGCTCCGTCGTCGCGGTGTCGTTGCTCGTGACCGTGTCGTGCCTTGGTCGGATCGACTCGTCCACCGCGACTCCTCCGCCGGGAGCTCAGACCGAGGCCGGGGCCAACGCCAGTCCCCCCACGGGCGCCGCTTGCTGGTCTGCCTCGGTCCCAGAGGCACAGCCGCTCACGCCCAAGACGACCGCCGACGATGCGTGCAACCAAGCGGGGATGGGGACGACCTGGTCGCCACCCAGCCTCGTGGAGAGCGACGGCGACGCCCGACCTTCGATCGTCGGGCGTTGGTCTGCTTGCGGCGCCGACGCGTTCAGCACGACCGCGCATGCGGGGATTGAATTTGGAGGCAACGGCCGCTGGCGATTCCTCACCAACGGCGCGAACGGCCTCACCCCACTACCGCTCACGAACGACAACGCGGGCCGCTACGCAGCTCTCGCAACTGGCCAGCTGAATATCCGACACGACGGTCCGGGGAACCTGACGACCGTCTTCGTCACCTACGGCGCCGGGATGGACGCTCTCCGTGTCACCACCGAGGGCTCCGCGCAATTCTACTACGCCCGGACGATTCCCTCGCCCAACAACGGAGACGACAACATTCCGAGCCTGGTCGACGGGAGCTGCTCTCTCGTCGGGACCTGGAACGTTCCCGCGGAGACACTTTCGTCGGGGGCACCCGCTGCTACCTTCTCTTTCGACGCGCTCGGGAATTTCGTCGGCGGACCGCTCGGCTCCGACCTCTGCTCGGCGCACACCATGTATGGCCGATATTCTCTTTCGCCGACGCAATTCTTGATCGCAGAGAACGTCGGCATGGGCCTGTGTGCTTGGTGGTTCGATGGGGGATGGGGCGCTACTTTCGATGCGAGCTGCTCGACGGTGACCCTCACCGAGCAGTTCGACGATTGCACCGGAGGGCGCGGATACTTCCAAGGTGGCGCCACGTTGACCAGGCAGCCGTGATCGCCGCCGCGCGACTACAGTGAGCTCGATGCGAGCGCGAATCCTCCTGACCACCTTCCTCTTCGCGTGCAGCCCCGCACGACCACAGACCGTCGAGACTCCGTCCGCCGAGCGCCCCGACGCTGGCGCGATCGCGAGACGCACGAACAGGCCGGTCGGCCGCGGGAGACGTCGAACCCGGCGTGCCCGCCGTCGTACTCCGGCGCGAGCCAGCCCACGTGCAAGCGCTGATCGCGCGCAGCTTCGAGCTCGACGTGACGCGAGCCGAGCGAAAAGCGCGTTCAGACCGCGTACGCCAGCGTAACCCAATCGAGGCACGGCAGCGCGCAGCGGCGCATGGGGCGCCAGCAATCGCTTGGCGCTTGTCGCTCGCCGGCGGCTTCCGTAGCTTCGGATGGATGGCCGTCGCTCGCAACCTCCTGCTCCTCGTCCTCGGCATCGCGCTGCTCCAGGTGATCATCTGGGTCCCCGTCATCCGCTGGATGCGCAAGCGGTCGGCCGCCGCGGAGGCCGCGCTCGAGGCCGAGATCTCCGCCTCGGGCGAGCGCGTGGTGCGCGGCCCCGAGCAGGGGGAGTACCGCGGCGCGAGCGGCGGCTACTCGCAGGTCAAGGGCAACTGCCGGCTGGTGCTCACCGAGCGACGGCTCGCCTTCGTGAAGCTCACCGGCGGCCGCGTCGACGTGCCGGTCGACCAGATCGTGGGCGTGCGCGAGGAGAAGGCGTTCCTCGGCAGCGTCGTCGGCGGGCGCACGCACGTGATCGTGAAGACGCGCGACGGCTCCGAGGTGGGCTTCTTCGCGAAGGACCAAACGGCCTGGGTGAGCGCGCTTCGCCCGACGACGAAGGCGTGATCGGTGTCGTGTCGACGACCGGCAGGCCGCTGCCGGCACCGTTGCGCTGCTCGTAGCGCGACCGCCTGCGGCCGACGAGGCCGAGGCGCCGAGCGAGGAGCCGCCGAAGGAGAAGGGCAGCCCCTACTGGCCGCGGGGTTCGGTCGCCTCGCGAAGCACGCGCGCGCTTCACGCAGCACGGCTGAGGCGTCGTAGGGGTGGCCAAGGGTCTCGATTGCGCACGCCGCGTACGATCAAGACATGGTCGTTGCCGCACGACCTCTGGCGAGGTCACGACGAGGAGCCGGTGGAGCTTCGGTTCGAGCCTCGCTCGCGAGACGGTGACGTCGCGGAGATCGCGCTGTACGGGCGCCACGAGCTCGTCGGCGTCGCCGTCGACATGCACCCGAGGCGAACCGCGGTCAGGGCATGCGCGCCACCTTCGACACGAAAGCGTCGGCGCTGGCCGTCTCGATTGTGTCTTCCGGCGCCGGCCAAGAAACCGGTGTCCAGGTCGCGAGAGACGAACCGAAACGGGACGATCACGCCCGGCGCGCGAGGTTGAGCACGACGCCGCCGGTGTGAATGGCCGCGACCGACGTGCCGAGATCGAATGACAGCGCCACCGGGAGGGCCTCCCACGCGGCACCCCCGGATCAGTACGAGTCGATGTTGCGGAGGGCCCGCTCACTCTTGGACGGGCGACGACTCAGTCGCCGGTCCCTGCGAAGAGCCTCTGCAATTGCGCATGCGGGGTGGCGCCGGCGAAACCGTCGAACCTGCCGTGCGTAGCCAACTCGTTCGCCGCCCGAATGAAGCCGCCCCACGCGGCGCGGGCGAGCGCGCCGCCAATGCTGACCCGCCGCACGCCCAAAGCCGCGGCATCGGCCATGGTCAAATCCACACCGCCCGTCAGTCCCGCCGGCCCGCTCAGGAGTACATTCACGGGCTTCGGCGCAACGGCCTCCACGATCGCGCGGATGTGCTCCGGCTCGCGAAGGCCGGGCGCGTATAGGCAGTCGGCACCAGGGGCGGCGTACGCTCGAAGCCGGTTCAGCACCTGGTCGATACTTTCGCGACCTACCCAGAAACCCTCGGCGCGACCCACGAGCAGCACACCACTGTCTCCGATCGCTTCGCGCGCGGCCTGAAGCCGCTCGACGGCGAGTGGCAACTCGTAAATCGAGTTGTCCTGCCGGTCGGCCGCATCTTCGATCGAGGGCCCCGCAACTCCTCACCCAGACCGCGATTCCAGGCCCAGCAGTCGAAGAAACGCGTGCAGTGTGCACGGGCACCTTCGATGCGCCCGAAGCGTTCGGGAACACGCGTGTGTGGAAGGGGGATCTCAGTTCGCGGGAACGGCGAACGAGTACAGTTGAGTCTTCCCGCCGACCAGGACGTGGCCCTTGGCCACGATCGGCGTGATGTAGCGCTCCGTGGGCGAAATGGCCGGGCTCGTGAAGAGGGCCTGACCCGTGTCGCCGTCGAGGGCGTGCAGCTTGTTGTCGCCCATCGTGCCGTCCGACTCTTCGGTGCCGACGGCCCACACGACCGCGTCGTTCGTCCCATCGGTGGTGCTGACGATGGGAAAACCGTGCCCGTGGATGTTCGTGCACCACGCGGTCGAGACGGTCGGAGGGGAGCCGGCGGTGATCTTGAGCGCGGTCAAATCGCCGCCGCAGTCGGCGCTCGCTCCGTTGAACACCGCGTACGTACCCTGCGGCGTGGTGTAGACGGCGGGTGCCGTGAGGATGTCCCCACCACCGTTCCCCCCGAGGCCCACCCGCTTGCTCACCAGCCCGGCACCGACGCCACCGAGGTTCGCCCGGTCGAGAATCGTGACTGCGCCGCTCAGGCGGTCGAACGCCAGCAGCAGCTGCGACGGCGTGGCGCCGGGGAGCTCGAAGGGGACCGGCGCGCTGCTCGCTGGGTCGCCGGCCTGGGTCCAATCCGTCGGCGCCCAGTAGTCGGTCGCCGCGCCGCTGAAGCTCGGGCCGGGGTCGAGGCGCAAGACGCCCAGGCAATCGGCGTCGGTCCACTGCGCGGGAGGCGTCGGCGAGTCGAAGTAGCTCGTCGAGACGTAGAGCGACGTGCCGTCGGACGTCACCCCGCCGGGCGCCCAGATGCCTCCGCCACCCGCGGGGCTACGCGTGGCCCACGCCGTCGCCGCGGTGGGGTTGGCCGTGGGTACGGCGACCACCCAGCCGTGCGGCGCAAGGCAATCGGCGTGCGATCCGAAGGGCACGTAGAGCGTCCCAGAGACGAGCGCGAGCCCGCCGCGCTGGATCGCGCGCGCCGAGTTGAACGAGTAAGGGCTCGCGATCGTCGAGAGATCGAAGGGCCACCCGTTCTTCGTCGTCCCGTCGTCGACGGAGAGCGCGAAGATGAAGTGCCTTACGACATAGGTGGGAGTCGTCGCCATGTTGATCATGGCGTCGAGGTAGAGGGTGCGGGACGCGGGATCGATGATGCCCGTTCCGGTGATGCCGAGCGTCGGCTTGACGGTGCCGCAGGTCGATTCCACCTGGCCGCTCGAGACCAGGGTGGCGACGTCCACCGGCGTGCCGAGAGTCTTCTGCCAAACGACGGCGCCGTTCGAGGCGTCGAACGCAGTGACCTGGTTTTGCTCCGTCGCGACGAAGACCAGATCCTTGCCCGCGCCCTGTCCGTCGAGGAAGAGCGGCTGCGCGTAGGTGTTCCCGCTGACGGTCGCAGTGAAGCTCGGGTCGAGCGTGGTCCCCGCGACCGCGCTGTGCGTGAGCGCAGGGTCGGTGTACAGGCCAGACCTCGACGCGCTGTTGTGGTACTGCAGGACGGAGGCGTTCGGGCCGCCCGCTTCCGGTGCATCCGCCCCGGCGTCGCCGGCTGCCGCCGGCGAGGAGTCACAACCGCTCTGGGCGGCGACGAACAGCAGAACAACGCATGGGAACGTGCGCATCGTTTCCTCCGGCGGGTGCAGCCGCGCACGAGCAACGCCCGTGCCAAGCCAGTTTCGCCCGGACTTGGCGAGCTTCGTTCGCGCGCTAACGGTCCGTGAGCCTCTGCGCGTCACGATCGGTACGTCGGCGGCCCGAGCGCCGGACAAACGTGAGATCGTCGAGGCGATGGTCCACACGCTGCCTGCCAGCGTCGTCCTCGGCACGGCCACTTCGGCGACCCAGATCGAGGGCGGTTGCTCGACGATCGATTGGTGGGAGTTCGCTCGCGAGCCGGGGCGCGTCGCGGGCGGCGACGTGCCCGACGTCGCGTGCGATCACTGGAGCCGGTTTCGCGAGGACGTCGCGCTCCAGTCGCGGCTCGGAATGGCGGCACACCGCATGTCGGTCGAGTGGGGGCGCATCGAGCCCGCCGAGGGGCGTTTCGATGACGGCGCGCTCGACCGATATCGCGAAGAGACCGCGCTGCTTCGCTCGTGCGGGATCGAGCCCATGGTGACGCTGCACCACTTCTCGTTCCCGACGTGGCTGGCGCGGCGCGGCGGCGCGACGGCCCGCGATTTCCCGGAGCGCTTCGAGCGCTTCGCCCGGCGCGTCGCGCGCGCGCTCGCGGACCACGTGACGCTCTGGATCACCATCAACGAGCCGAACGTCCTCGTCGCGCAGGGCTATCTGCTGGGCGCGTGGCCGCCGGCTTCGAACGATCCGAGCGCCCTCCCGCGCGCGATCGCCGGCTTGCGCCGTGCTCACGCCGCCGCCTATCGCGCCCTGCACGCGGAGGCACCGAACGCGCGCGTCGGGATCGCTCATCACATCCGCCTCGCGACGCCCGCGACGCGCCGGCTGCGCGATCGCGCGGCCGCGCGCGTGCTCGACGCCGCGTTCAATCGCCCCTTCCTCGATCTGCCGCAGGACTACATCGGGCTCAATTACTACTCGCGGGACGTCGTACGCTTCGCGCCCCGCAAGCGGCGGGAGCTCTTCACCCTGCGCAGCGTCGCGCCGGGCTGCGAGCGCAGCGATCTCGGCTGGGAGATCTACCCCGAGGGTCTGGGCGTCGCGCTGCGCGCGCTCGCGCGCAAGGGCAAGCCGATCTGGATCACGGAGAACGGCATCGCGGATGCCGC